>JAWWOY010000268.1:0-6296 GCA_033851195.1 Kribbellaceae bacterium
ACACCCAGCGCCGCGGTGGCGGCCAGTCCCCCGACGATCCTCGTGATAACGCGCATATCCCGCTCCCTGTGATCGAGTTCGCGACCGCCTCCGCGGTCCTGGGAAAGAGTCAATCCGAGTTACCGGAGATGGTCCCGTGTCGTTCGGCCAACTCCACCCTGTCCGCATGAACAGGGTGTCGGCAGCAGACCTGATCGAACGGCCAGCTTGACGATGTGCGCCCGGTTCCGGGCCTGCAGCTTCGTCAACAGGTTCGACACGTGGTACTTCACCACCCGCTCGCTGCGTTGCAGCCGTGACGCGATCTCCCGGTCCGTGTGCCCGTCGGCCACCAGTGTCAGCACCGCATGCTCGCTCGGTGTCACCTTGCCGCCGGCCGGCCGTTCGACCTTCGGGTACGCCGCCTCGCGGTGGCGCAGGATGTCCGCCCCTAGGGTCGGGCTGATCCAGCCACCCGGGGCGCGCCCCGACCTGATCGCGACCAGGCTGTCGCCGATGTCCTCGGCGGTGGACACGATCCCGTCCACCCCGGCCGACACGTACCCCCGCAGTTCGGCCACCGGCGGTACCTCCGCGGTGACCAGGGCCACCACACTCACCGGCGGGATCCGCGCCGCTTCGCGCAGCCGGACCAGCTCCACCACGCCTGATTCGAGTCCCGTGTCCACCAGCACCACGTCGGGCGGGTCCGACCGGATCGACGCCACGGCCGCGGCGAGGTCCACCGCCGTACCCACGACTTGGATCCCGGCCCGATCGGCCACCAGAGTCCGGACGCCGGCCCGGACCACTGGGTTCGGCACCACGATCACCACCCGGGTCCCGACGTCCCCGGACCCAACGGTCGCCCGACCCACCGGCATATTCGGCCCCCAGCCTCGTCGCCGTCCGCCCGCCGCGTGTGTCCGGCCGGGCTACCATCGAAAAGTAGGTGAGTAACTACCGAGCGTCAATAGGCTGTTCGGCAAATAGTTACCGTCGCTCCACGGAGTGAGACGAAATTCATCGGCGCGGGCCGTCGGGATGGTGTCGGCGTTAGGCGGGTATGTTCCTACCGAGGAACCTGGCGTTTCATCGGGCGCCGGCTCACGGAGAGGTCGGGGCGCACCATGACGACGATGCGAGAACTGACTCTGATCGGGATCCGGATGGAGTCACCCAACCGGGCGCCCGTGATGATGCTGCGCGAGACCGAGGGCTACCGCTACCTGCCGATCTCGATCGGCTCGGTCGAGGCGACGGCGATCGCCTACGAGGAGCAGGGGCTGCGGCCGTCCAGACCGCTGACCCACGACCTGATGCGCGACCTGATCCAGGCGTTCGGCATCACCATCGAGGCGGTCGAGATCGTCGAGCTGCGCGACGCCGTCTTCTACGCCGAGCTGGTGCTCGGCAACGGCGTCCGCGTCTCCGCCCGGCCGAGCGACTCGGTCGCTCTCGCCGTCAGACTCGGTACGCCGATCCGCTGCACCGAGCAGGTCCTACGGGAAGCAGGCGTGGCCACACCGCAGGAGGAGCAGGCCGAGCTGGAACGCTTCCGCCGGTTCCTCGACGGGGTAGCCCCCGAGGACTTCTCCAGCTGAACCCGCCCGCAACTTGGGCTTCCGTTGATATCGGACCGTTACCAACGGGCGCTTGAAATCACGCAGAGTCAAGAGATTTGACGCAGTTCACCTAATGGACTCCTGTCGGCACGCCAGGCGTCGCGATCGCTACCGGAACCGTTCACCGCGCGTTCATCCGCGACGGACCACCCGGTCACCTGCTCTCCCTACCGTCGGTGGTAGTTCAAGAAGTCTGATCCCCGCAGAAGGGCAACACTCTCGTGTCCGTCAACCGCCTGCTCCGCGTCGGCACCGTCGCCGTGGCATCCCTCGGCGTCCTAGCACTCAGTGCCTGTGGCAGCGACCCGCAGCCTGGCTCCTCGAGCGCGTCGAACTCCACCTCGCCCTCCGCCGGAGGTGACTGCCCCACCGGCACCCTGAACGCCGAAGGCTCCACGGCGCAGAAGAACGCCATCGAGGAAGTCATCAGCAAGTACAACGCGAAGTGCGCCGATGTCACGGTGAACTACAACCCGACCGGTTCCGGTGCGGGCATCAAGCAGTTCAACGCCGGCCAGGTCGACTTCGCCGGTTCGGACTCGTCCCTGAAGACCACGTCCACCGACGGCAGCGTGACCGAGGCCGCCGCGGCGGCGAAGCGCTGCGCCGGCAACCCCGCGCTGAACCTGCCGATGGTGATCGGCCCGATCGCGATCACGTACAACGTGGACGGCGTGACCAAGCTGGTCCTGGACGGCCCGACCGCCGCGAAGATCTTCCAGGGCACCATCAAGACCTGGAACGCGCCGGAGATCGCCAAGCTGAACCCGGGCGCCAAGCTGCCCTCCGCGCCGATCGCGGTCTTCTTCCGCTCGGACGACTCCGGCACCACCGAGAACTTCACCAAGTACCTGGCCGCCAGCGGCGGTGGCGCGTGGAAGGGTACGCCGGCCAAGAAGTGGACCGGCACGGGCGCAGGCAAGGAGAAGTCGGCCGGTGTCGCCGAGGCCGTGAAGAGCACCAAGAACTCGGTCACCTACGCCGAGTGGTCCTACGCGGTCGACAACAAGCTGGGCATCGCGCAGATCGACACAGGCGCCGGACCCGTCGAGCTGTCCACCGATTCCGCCGCCAAGGCGCTGGCCGCGGCCAAGCCGGCCGGCACCGGGAGCGACCTGGCGCTGAAGCTGGACTACGCGACCAAGGCCCCGGGCGCTTACCCGATCATCCTGGTCACCTACGAGGTCGCCTGCAGCAAGGGCCTGGCGGCCGACAAGACCGCGCTGGTGAAGAGCTTCCTGACCTACTTCGCCAGCACCGAGGGTCAGGGCGCCCTGACCGCGCTGAACTACGCACCGCTCCCGGAGGCGACCCGCACCCAGGTCGACGCCGCCATCCAGGCGATCAGCTGACCTCGGGCATTGTCCGCAGTACGTTGTAATGCGAGCCCCGGCCGTTCCCCTGATGGGACGGCCGGGGCTTGACCTCGTAAAACCGTACAAAATAAGCCGTAGTAGGCCATCGCAAGCCGAAGAGCTAGCCAGGCGCTTGGAGCAGCACCTATGAGTAGTACAGACGGCACGGCACCGCCCGACCGGCCGGCCAACCGCACCCCGGGGCAGAAGCTGGACCTCGGCCCGGTCGGACACCTCGGCGACAGGTTGTTCGCCGGCCTGGCCCGCGGATCCGGCGGGCTCGTGGTCCTGATCGTCGCCTTCGTCGGCGTCTTCCTGCTCGCGCTGGCAATCCCGGCGCTGGCCAAGGACCAGAGCAGCTTCCTGTTCTCCCGGATCTGGGAGCCGGGCGGGGACACCCCGAAGTTCGGCATCGCGGCGCTGTTCTATACGACGCTGATCAGCTCGATCATCGCGATGGTGATCGCGGTGCCGATCGCGGTCGGCGTCGCGTTGTTCACCACGTACTACGCCCCCAAGCGGCTGGCCAGCCCGGTCTCGCACGCGATCGACCTGCTGGCGGCGGTCCCCTCGATCATCTATGGCCTGTGGGGCATCCTCTTCTTCGCGCCGATCCTGGGCCCGGTGATCAACGGTCTCGGCAACGCGCTCGGCTGGATCCCGTTGTTCGCGAAGCCGGCCACGCAGGATCTCGGCGTCGTCTTCACCGCGTCCGTCGTGCTGGCGATCATGATCCTGCCGGTGGTCACCGCGATCAGCCGCGAGATCTTCGCGCAGACGCCGATCGCGCAGCGCGAAGGCGCGCTGGCCCTCGGCGCGACCCGGTGGGAGATGATCCGGATGGCGGTGCTGCCGTACGGCCGGTCCGGCGTGGTCAGCGCCTCGATGCTCGGCCTCGGCCGCGCGCTCGGTGAGACCGTCGCCGTGCTGATCATCTTGTCGGTGCCGAACGGGAACGACCCGTGGACCTCGTCCGTCTTCGCCGGCGGCGAGACCTTCGCCTCCAAGATCGCCAACAACGCCGCCGAGTTCGACTCCCCGGACAAGACCGGCGCCTACATCGCGGCCGGCCTGGTGCTGTTCGTGGTGACCTTCCTGGTCAACTCGGCCGCCCGCATCATCGTCGCCCGCAGCGCCCCGGGCGGGAAGCGGCAGCGCAAGGTCCGCCGGATCAGGGACAACGACCAGACCGCGCAGACCGAAGGAGCGACCCCGTGACCACCCTCGCCGCGAACCGGCCGGCGTACGACGGCAGGGCGCTCGACCTGACCGGCAAGTCGGGAGTCCGGGCGTTCAAAAACACGCTGGCCACCGTGCTGATGTTCCTGTGCTTCCTGGTCGCCCTGGTCCCACTGCTGTGGATCCTGTGGACCGTGGTCAGCAAGGGCTACCACCTGCTTCTGGACCCGAACTGGTGGGGCCAGTCCCAGCGCGGCGTGACCGTACGCCGGGTCGGTGGCGGCGCGTACCACGCGATCATGGGCACGCTGATCATGTCCCTGACCTGCGCGCTGATCGCGGTCCCGATCGCGGTCCTCGGCGCGGTCTACCTGGTCGAGTACGGCAAGGGAAGCAGGGCCGCCAAGGTGGTCAGCTTCATGATCGACATCCTCACCGGTGTTCCCTCGATCGTCGCGGCGCTGTTCGTCTACGCCGTCTGGATCACCGTGCTCGGCTTCAACCGGGTCGGGTTCGCCGTGTCGCTGGCCCTGGTGCTGTTGATGTTGCCGGTCGTACTGCGCTCCACCGAGGAGATGCTGAAGCTGGTGCCGGACGAACTGCGCGAGGCGTCGTACGCGCTCGGCGTACCGAAGTGGAAGACGGTCCTCAAGATCGTCGTCCCGACCGCGTTCGGCGGCATCGTCACCGGCGTGATGCTCGGCCTGGCCCGCGTGATGGGTGAGACCGCGCCGCTGCTGATTCTGGTCGGCTACTCCAAGAGCATCAACCTCAACCCGTTCAACGGGTTCATGGGTGCGCTGCCGACGATGATCAACCAGGACCGCACCGAACTGGCCCTGCAGCCGGCCGCGGACCGGGTCTGGGCCGCGGCTCTGACGCTGATCCTGCTGGTCCTCCTGCTCAACCTGCTGGCCCGCCTGATCGCGCGGTTCAGCACCATCAAGTCCAAATAGTCACGAGAGGTTCTGAGTCGATATGGCGAAGCGCATCGAGGTCAGCGGCCTCAACGTCTACTACGGCGACTTCAAGGCAGTGGAGGACGTGTCGATGACGATCGAGCCCCGCTCGGTCACGGCGTTCATCGGCCCGTCCGGCTGCGGCAAGTCCACCTACCTGCGCACCCTGAACCGGATGCATGAGGTGATCCCCGGCGCCCGGGTGGAGGGCAAGGTCGCGCTCGACGAACAGGACCTGTACGCGCCGGGCATCGACCCCGTCGCGGTCCGCCGCGTGGTCGGCATGGTGTTCCAGCGGCCGAACCCGTTCCCGACCATGTCGATCTTCGACAACGTCGCGTCCGGGCTGAAGTTGAACGGGGTAAAGGATCGCAAGAAGCTGACCGAGGTGGTCGAGCGCTCCCTGCACGACGCGAACCTGTGGAAGGAGGTGAAGGACCGCCTCGACAAGCCGGGCGCCGGTCTGTCCGGTGGTCAGCAGCAACGACTCTGCATCGCCCGCGCCATCGCGGTCGAGCCCGAGGTGATCCTGATGGACGAGCCCTGCTCCGCGCTGGACCCGATCTCGACCCTCGCGATCGAGGACCTGATCGAGAAGCTCAAGGACAAGTTCACCGTCGTCATCGTGACGCACAACATGCAGCAGGCAGCCCGCGTCTCCGACCAGACGGCGTTCTTCAACCTGGCCGCGACCGGCAAGCCGGGCCGGCTGATCGAGATGGGCCCGACCAAGCAGATCTTCTCCAACCCGAGCGAGAAGGCCACCGAGGACTACATCACCGGCCGCTTCGGCTGATTCCGGCCTGCCCTCTGCGTCTGAAAACCTCAGATGCAGAGGGTGCGGGCGAAATTCACCCGGGCGAGTGTGTCTGCGACCTGGCTGGGTGAGTTCACCGGGACGTGGGTGTTGTGGGTCCGGCCGCCGTGCTGCACAGTCACCTGCACGAACCCGGTCGTTCGGCGCTCTTTGATCAGCAGGAACAGCAGCCCGAGCAAGCAGGCTAAAGCGAAGAGGATCGCCAGCACGATGGCGTACCCCGGTAACCGCTCCTCGGTTCGTGACATGTCCATCGCGGACCAGTTCGTGCCCCTGGTCGGCATCACGCCGGCCGGAGTGACGATCCGGAACTGCTCGACCGAGATATCGCCGATGGTGACCAACACCTGGCCCGCAGGCAACGCCTGCATGGCCGGCTGAG
>JAWWOY010000333.1:0-5259 GCA_033851195.1 Kribbellaceae bacterium
CCACGATGACGGCGTCAGCCTGCTCGATCCCGGGCGCTGGCACTGGACCGGTTTCGAGCTCGTAGCCGGTCGCCGTCCGGCTGATGCGTCGTACGGTCGAGGTCCGCCGGATCTCTACGCCACGGGAAGTCAGGTCGACTTCCAAGGCTTCGATCAGGCGATGGATACCGCCGGATATCCCGGCGAAGACGGGCTTGGGCGGCTGATCGGCGTTCTGCCTGCCAGCGGCGCGCAGTTCCGCGGTCGCTGCCAGCAGGCTGGGGGCAGTCTGGAGCTTGGCGTATAGCTCGGGCACGGCAGCGGCGAGGGAGATCTCCTCGGCGCGGCCGGCATAGACGCCGCCGAGCAGCGGGTCGACGAGACGATCAGTGACGGCGCGACCCATGCGTTCGGCGACGAACCGGCCGATCGCGACATCCTCCGCGAGGTCCGGCCGCGGCAGGTCGATCTCGTGCGCGACCCGCTCGGCCGCCTCCTGGCCGAGTACGTCGGCCGCGGTGGCGGGGTCGACCGGAACCCCCATCACGGTGGGCGGGATCGCCCGGATGCGATCGCCGATCCAGAGTCCTGCCGACGTGGTTGCCGGGTGCACCAAGTCGTCACCCAGCCCGACCGACCGGATCAGGTCGACCGCCTCGGGCCGGCGCGCCAGGACCGACTCGGCACCGAGGTCGACCGGGACACCCTCGAGCTCTGCACCGGCCAACTTGCCACCCAGCCGGGGCGAGCTCTCCAGGACGGTGATCCGGGGAGGGCGATCGCTCGTCGCCAGGGCGTAGGCAGCAGCCAGCCCGCTGATGCCGGCGCCGACCACGACCACATGCGGCGGCTCGATCCCGTCCGGTTCACCGATGCTGCTTGGCCCCGTCACTGGCCGTACCTCCTGGTCGCGATGCTCGTCGACCACTATCTTCGCCTCGGCCGAGATCCGCCGGTCGGCAGGGCGGATCTCCAGCGCCTCAACTCAGGTGAGTGTGTAGCTGATTCCCGGGCGGCCGCTCAGCACCGTCTCGCCAGTGGGTACGAAGCCGGTGCGCGCCAGCACGGCTCGCGAACCGTTGTTGTCGAGCGTCGTGGCGGCCCGCAATGTCTCCCGCTCGAACGCGAGTAGAGCCGGTGCATGGTCGAGGCGAAGAAGATCGAGTTCAGCCGCGCTGGGACTTTGCGTGAACCGCCTCGACGACCCGGAGGAGGACCTCCGGATCCGTGTTCGGCGGGACGCCGTGACCCAGATTGAAGATATGCCCGGGGGCCGCCTTGCCCTCGGTCAGGATCCGGTCGATCTGCGCTTCGACGGCGTCCCAGCCGGCGAACAGCAAGGCCGGATCAAGGTTGCCCTGCACCGGCTTGGGCGGTGAGCCGTCGGCAGTGATGCGGCGGACCGCCTCGTCCAGGGGCACGCGCCAGTCGACGCCCACGACGTCCGCGCCTGCCCCGCTCATCAGACCGAGGAGCTCGCCCGTGTTCACACCGAAGTGCAACCTCGGTACGCCGTACCGGGACAGCGCGTCGAACACCTTCGCCGAGTGCGGCAGGACGAACTCCTCGTAGTCGCGCCGTGACAGCGCGCCCGCCCAGGAGTCGAACAACTGGATCGCGGAGGCGCCCGCCTCGATCTGCACCGACAGATAGGCGATGGCCACATCGGCAAGCCGGTCCGCCAGCGCGTGCCACAGAGCAGGATCGCCGTGCATCAGGGCCTTCGTCTTGGCGTGGTCCTTGCTAGGCCCGCCTTCGACCAGGTACGACGCCACCGTGAAGGGTGCACCGGCGAATCCGATCAGCGGGGTGTCGCCCAGTTCCGACACCAACTGCTTGACCGAGTCCGTCACATAGCCGACGTCGGACCCGGTCACCGGCCGTACCGGCGCCAGGTCCTGCAGTGACCGCACCGGCGAGGCGACGACCGGGCCGATGCCGGGCTGGATCTCGAGGTCGACCCCGACCGCTTTGAGCGGCAACACGATGTCGGAGAAAAAGATGGCCGCGTCGACGCCGTAACGGCGTACGGGTTGCAGCGTTATCTCCACCACGAGGTCGGGTCGCCGGCAGGACTCCAGCATCGTGGTGCCCTCCCGGATCGCCCGGTACTCGGGCAGCGACCGGCCGGCCTGGCGCATGAACCAGACAGGGGTGTGCGGCACCGCGAGACCTCGGGCGGCGAGCAGGAAGGCGGAGCGGGAGAGACCATCGGTAGCGGTGGGTGATGAATCGGGCGTCGTCAGGGGCACATCACCGATGATCCCATGGCCCGGATCCCGCCACCGGCGCGTCGTCACCGGCGTCGGTCAGCAATGGAACGTAGGCTGCCAAGCATGGGTGCCCGCAAGCAGGTCGACGCGCCACCCGCGGAGTTCGCCGAAGCACTGACGCAGTTGCGTGGTGCCCGGTTCCGGCCAGAGGTATTCGTCGAGGAGATGCCCGCGCCGCAGCGGATCGCACCGCACGCGGCCGCGGTCAGCGCTGACGTGACGGTGGACGGCGACGACGTCGCCACCGGCCGTCTGGTGGTTCTCTACGACCCGGCCGGGAACGACGCCTGGCAGTCGACCTTCCGCTGTGTCGCGTATGTGCGTGCTGCCGTCGAACCGGAGATGGTGACCGACGCGCTGCTCGGTGGCGTGGGCTGGACCTGGCTGATGGAGGCTTTGACCGACCGGGCTGCCGACTACTTGGTGCCGAGCGGTACCGTCACCCGGGTGGTTTCAGAGAGCTTCGGCGGCATGGCCGATGACGACGCGACGGCGGAGATCGAGATCCGCGCGTCCTGGAGTCCGGTGCCCGGCCCCAGTGGAGTCGTCGACGTGATGCCGCACGCCGAGGCGTGGGGCGAGGTGCTCTGCACCGCGGCGGGGCTCCCTCCGGTACCGCTGGGAGTGGTCGCGATGCCTACCCGGCGCGGTCAGCGGGGCCGATGAGCCCGGCCGAAACCCAGCAGCCGCCCGTCCCGGACGACTCGACCGAGAGCCTGCCACTGCTCGCACTGCGCGACGGACTATCCGACGTCGTGGACACCGACCCTGCCCTGCAGAAGATCGTCGAGGCGTTCCGTGCCGGTAGCGGGCCGGTTGCCGTCGACGCCGAGCGCGCCTCCGGCTACCGCTACTCGCACCGCGCCTACCTGGTCCAGTTGCGCCGGGAGGGTTCCGGTTCGGTCCTGGTCGACCCGATCCCGTTCGGCGACCTGTCCTCGCTCGGCGACGCGATCGTCGACGCTGAGTGGATCATCCACGCCGCTAACCAGGACCTGGCCTGCCTGGCCGAGGTCGGGATGGTGCCGCGCACGGTCTTCGACACCGAACTGGCCGGCCGGCTGCTCGGTTACCCGAAGGTCGGCCTCGCCTCGCTGGTCAGCGAAGTGCTCGGCTACACGATGCGCAAGGAACACTCGGCGGCCGACTGGTCCACCCGGCCGCTGCCCGCCCCCTGGCTCGTGTACGCCGCCCTCGACGTCGAGATGCTGATCGAGCTCCGGAACGCGATCGAGGTCGAACTGCACCAGCAGGGCAAGTGGGACTGGGCCGCGCAGGAGTTCGCCGCGATCCTGGCCGCGCCGCCCCGTGAACCCAAGCCCGACCCGTGGCGCCGTACCTCCGGGATGCACCGGGTCCGCAACCGCCGCAGCCTCGCCGTCGTACGGTCGCTGTGGGAGGCGCGGGACCAGATCGCCGCCAGCGCCGACATCTCCCCCGGCCGCATCCTGGCCGACGCGGCGATCGTCGAGGCCGCCAGCGCGATGCCGACCGACCGCGACACGCTGCAGCGCCTCACCGCTTTCAAGGGCCGCGGCGCACACCGGCACATGCGAACCTGGTGGGAGGCGGTGGAGCATGCCCGCCGGCTGCCCGAGACCGAACTGCCGAAACAAGGACCCCGGTACGACGGTCCGCCCCCGGCCCGCGCCTGGGCGGATCGCGACCCCGACGCGGCGGCCCGGCTGTCAGCGGCCAGATCAGCCGTCGGCGAGATCGCGGAGCAACACCGGCTGCCGACCGAGAACCTGCTCTCCCCCGACACGATCCGGCGCCTCGCCTGGACCCCACCGGCGGACGCCGACCTGACCGTCGTCAGCACCTTCCTCCGCGAACACGGCGCCCGCGAATGGCAGATCGGCCTGACCGCCGAGGCCCTCACCGACGCCATCGCCACCGAGGCCCCGCCCACCGAAAAGCTCGACTGATCCGGCACGCCATACGCGCAGGGGGTCGCGCAGCACCGGGCGGAAGCATTCGCCCACGGGTGGCGGCACAACGGTTCCGCCAGTTACGAACTCACGGCGATCCGCGTCCGCGAGCAGTTCGGGAGGATTACCCACCCAGAAAGGGCAGCGATCCTCCCCGAACCCCGCGCCGAGGCCCTCACCGAGGGCCATCGCCACCGAGACCCCCACCCCAGCCCACCGAAAAAGCTCGACTGACCCCGGGCGCGGGTGTGGTGAGTGGGCGGCTGGAGTCAGGCTGGGAGGTTGGCCTCGATCAGGGAGACGACCTCGTCCGACTCGGGGACGGTCCGGGGGCGGATCCGGCCGAGGACTACGCCGTCGGGCGAGATGACGAACTTCTCGAAGTTCCACTGGACGTCGCCCGCCGCGCCGGCCTCGTCCTGCGTGCTGGTCAGTTCGGCGTACAGCGGGTGGCGGGACTCGCCGTTCACGTCGAGCTTCTCCAGCATCGGGAAGGTGACGCCGTACGTGGTCGAGCAGAACGTCTCGATCTCCTCCGCTGTGCCCGGCTCCTGGCCGCCGAACTGGTTGCACGGGACGCCGAGCACGGTGAAGCCGCGGCTCTCGTAGCGCTTCTGGAGCCGCTCGAGGCCTTCGTACTGCGGGGTCAGGCCGCACTTGGAGGCTACGTTCACGACCAGCACCACCTTGCCCTTGTACTCGGCCAGCGAGGTGTTGTCGCCGGACAGAGTGTGCAGCGGGATGTCGTACAGGCTCATTGAGGTCCTCGTCAGCTAGTCGGTAGGCGCCGGTAGGCGCACGGCCAAGAATTCGGCGGTACGTCGCCACGCGAGCGCGGAGGCCTCGGCGTGGTGGAACATCGGGAGCGGGTTGTCGAACGCGTGACCGGCTCCGGGATAGATCTCAACCGCGTTCAACGGATTGGCCAGCACGGCCTCGCGGATGCGCGCCACGACCTCCGGAGCGAGGTAGTCGTCGGCCTCCCCGAAGTGGTGCAGGCTCGGCGCAGCGACCTTCGGCGCCAAGTCCAGCAGGTTCGGCAGCGCCGACCCGTAGTAGCTCACCAGTACGTCGGG
>JAWWOY010000615.1:0-6828 GCA_033851195.1 Kribbellaceae bacterium
GGTGCCCGGGTCGCCGATCAACCGGCCGGCGGGGATCCGGACGTTGTCGAAGTAGACCTCGCGGGTCGGCGATCCCTTGATGCCGAGCTTTTTCTCCGGGGCACCGAAGGAGACGCCGTCGTCGGACCTCTCCACCACGAAGGCGCTGATGCCCTTCGAGCGGGCGTCCGGGTCGGTGACGGCGAAGACCGTGTAGAAGTCGCTCACGCCGGCGTTGGTGATCCAGCGCTTCACGCCGTTCAGGACATAGAAGTCGCCACCATCGGCTCTTTCGAAACTGGCCCGCGTCTTCATCGAGACGGCGTCCGAACCGGCCTCGGGCTCCGACAGGCAGTAGGAGAACATCGAATCACCTGCGGCCACCGGGGGCAGGTACCGCTGCTTGACCTCTGCCGAAGCCGACAGCAACAGCGGCAACGTGCCTAGCTTGTTCACCGCGGGGATCAGCGAGGTGGACGCGCACGCGCGGGCAACCTCCTCGATCACGATCACGGTGGCGAGCGCGTCCGCCCCGGCGCCGCCGTAGTGCTCGGGGATGTGCGGGGCGTGGAAGTCGGACGCCTTCAGCGCGTCGTACGAGGCCTTGGGGAACTCGGCAAGCTCGTCGACGTCACCGGCGTTCGGGGCCACCTTAGCGTCGCAGACGTCGCGGACGGCCGCGCGGATCGCCTGGTGTTCCTCGGACAGCGCGTACAGGTCGAATGGGTTACTCACGAGTTGCAATGTACGACGGATCGCCCGCGGCCGGGACCCGGCGTACCCGGAAAGTGACCAACAGCGCACCGACTACGGCAGGACACGATCCGGTCACGCGGACTTAATCGGGATCTGTAGAGTCGCCCGCATGAATGAAGGCACGACCTCTATGACCGAGGCCACCCGGCCGTTGCGGATCTCGGTGATCGGTACCAACTACCTCGGCGCCAACACCGCCGCGGGAATGGCCGAGTTCGGCTTCGACGTGATCGGTGTCGAGATCGACGAGCACCGGCTGAAGTTGCTGAACGACGGCAAGGCCCCGCTGTACGAACCGGGCCTGGATCCGTTGCTGAAGAAGCACACAGACTCGGGCCGGCTCAGGTTCACCATGGACTACCGCGAGGTGGCCGACTGGGCCGACGTGCACTTCATCTGCGTCGGAACACCGCAGACCGAGGGCGGCGACGCCGCGGACCTGTCGCAGGTGAACTCGGTCGTCGACATGCTCGCGCACCTGCTCACCCGGCCCACGCTGGTGGTCGGCCGTTCCACCGTCCCGGTCGGTACGTCGAAGCTGATCGAGCGGCGCTTCCACGCCGAGGCCCCCGCGGGATCCGGGGTCGAGATCGCCTGGCAGCCGGAGTTCCTGCGTGAGGCGCACGGCGTCGACGACACGCTGCACCCGGACCGGCTGGTCTTCGGCGTACAGTCCGCGGCCGCCGAGCAGCAGATGCGCGAGGTGTTCGCGAAGCCGATCGCCGAAGGCAGTCCGGTGGTGGTCTGCAACCTGCCGACCGCCGAGCTGGTCAAGGGCGGCGCGAACGCCTTCCTCGCCACGAAGATCTCCTTCATCAACGCTCTCGCGGAGATGTGCGACGCGACCGGCGCCGACGTCACCCAGCTGGCGGACGCCCTCGGCCATGACAAGCGGATCGGCCGCGGCATGCTGAATGCGGGTCCCGGCTACGGTGGTGGCTGCCTGCCGAAGGACCTGCGCGCCTTCATGGCCAGGGCCGGCGAGCTCGGCGTGGAGGAGGTCATCACCTTGTTGCGCGAGGTGGACGATCTCAACCGCCACCGGCGCTCGCGGATCGTGGACGTCACCCACGAGCTGCTGGGTGCCGACTGGGTCGGGCGGAACGTCACGGTGCTCGGCGCGGCCTTCAAGGCCGGCACCGACGACGTCCGCGACTCTCCGGCGCTGGACGTGGCCGGCCGGATCCAGTTGCACGGCGCCGCCGTCACGGTCTACGACCCCGAGGCGATGGACAACGCCCGGCGGGTCCGCCCGACGCTCCGGTACGCCGCCTCCGCGGTAGAGGCCTGCGCAGGCGCTCACGTCGTACTGCACCTGACCGAGTGGCCGGAGTTTCGCGACCTGGACCCGGTGAAGCTGAAGGCCGTGGTGGAGACCCCGCTGATGATCGATGCCCGGCTCTCCCTCGACCCGCAGGCCTACCGCAACGCCGGCTGGACGTACCGCGCCCCGGGCCGCCCCTGATCGTCGCGGCCAGGCAGTCGCGTCGCGGCTAGACGGTTGCGTCGCGCAGGACTTGGCGGCTCAGCGCGACCAGGCCGACCAAGGCCGAAGCGATGCCGACACCGAGACAGACACCAGTGATGCCCACCCCATCGAGGTCGGCGAAGGTGCCGAGCAACGGGTTCATCACGACCAGGGCCAGACTCTGGCACAGCACCACCACCGACTGCAGACGGGACTGGTACTCGCGCTCGACCGAGTTCATCAGCAGCGGCAGCACGTGGCCGGTGAAGGTACCGACGCCGATCCCGCTGACGACCGCTGCCGCGATGGTCAACGGCAGCGGGTTCAGGGAAGCGAGCCCGACCAGCCCCAAGCCGGCGAGCAGCAATCCGAGCGCGGCCACCAGGCCGGGCCGCTGGAAGGCGCCGCGGGTCAGGATGCGCAGCGCGATCACCCCGACGCCGAGGCTGCGGCTGGCAACCAGCAGACCAGCCGTCGCCGCATCCCACTTGTGATCGCGAGCCAGCAGCGGCAGCACGAGTTGGTCGAGCGGCATCAGCAGGCCGGCCGCGACCGTCATCGTGATCAGCAGTGCCCTGGTCAGCGGTCTGCCGAAGGCGATCTTCACGCCCTCCACGATTGATCGGAACATGCCGGTCCTGGCCGCGCCGTGCGGTGCCGTGGTGCCGCGCAGCACGACCAGCACCACGATCATCACCGCGAAGGTCAGCGCGTCGAACCCGGCCGCCGCCGCCAGTCCGGACCAGCTGACCAGGAAGCCGCCGACCGCCGTACCGGTGACGGCGAAGACCACGCCGGTGACCTGGAAGCTCGCCAGCGCCCGCGGCACTTGTTCGACCGGCACCAGCAGGCGCGGCATCGACCGGGACGAGGGCAGGAAGAACGCGTCGATGACGCCGACCGTCAGCGCCGTGGCGAGCAGCAGCCAAACGGGCTCACCGGCAGCCAGCGTGGCGGGCACCAGTGCGAGGGTGACCAGGAACATGGAGACGCAACTGAGCAGCAGCACCCTGGGTGCGCCGAACCGGTCGCCGACGGCACCGCCGATCAGCAACAGCGCGGCCCGGGGCGCCGCGGCCACCAACAGGACGAGCCCCGCGGTCCGGCCGCCGTAATGGCTGGCCGACCATCCGATGCCGAACATCATCGTCAGGTCGCCGAGGAGGGAAATCGCGGCACCGAAGAGCCAGATCCAGTAACGAACCGGTATGCGCTGCGTGTCCGAGTCTGCGGGCCGAGTCACGATCGACGACCTTAGACGACATTCGGCGGGATCACACGGCAGTCCACCTGCAATCTGTGGAAACCTGACGAGCCTCAGACCTTACGAAGGTCGTCCGCGCCGTCACGCACAGTGCTGCCCTTGGCCCTGGCCTGGTCGGCCAACGCGCTCTGGAAAGCGATCATCCGCTCCCGCAGCGCCTCGTCATGCGCCGCCAGGATCCGTACGGCGAGCAGTCCCGCGTTGCGCGCGTTCCCGATCGACACAGTGGCGACCGGTACGCCGGCAGGCATCTGCACGATCGACAGCAAGGAGTCCATCCCGTCCAGGTATTTCAACGGCACCGGTACGCCGATCACCGGCAGCGGTGTCACCGCGGCCAGCATGCCCGGCAGGTGCGCCGCGCCACCCGCGCCGGCGATCAGGACCTTCAGCCCACGCCGATGTGCCGACCCTCCGTAGTCGAGCATCTCCGCCGGCATCCGGTGCGCGGAGATCACATCTGCCTCAAAGGGCACCTCGAACTCGGCGCAAACCTCTGCGGCGGCCCGCATCGTCGGCCAGTCGGAGTCCGACCCCATCACGATTCCCACCAGCGCGGTCAAATTGTGCCGTCCTCTTGGTCTCTACTCATCGATGGTGCCGGTCAGGTACGCCGCGGCGTGCCGGGCGCGTTCGCGAACCTCGTCCAGGTTGTCGCCGTAAGCGGTCACGTGCCCGACCTTGCGGCCCGGCTTCACCGACTTGCCGTAGAAGTGCACCCGTAGCCCCGGGTCTCTTGCCAGGCAGTGCAGCAGCCCCCGGTGCATGTCCTCGACCTCACCACCCAGGACGTTGACCATCACCGTGTACGGCGCTCGCGCGGCCGGCGAGCCGAGCGGCAGGTCCAGTACCGCCCGCAGGTGGTTCTCGAACTGGGAGGTGACGGCGCCCTCGATCGACCAGTGGCCGGTGTTGTGCGGGCGCATCGCCAGCTCGTTCACCAGCAGCCGCCCGTCGCGAGCCTCGAACATCTCGACCGCCAGGATCCCGACCACGCCGAGCTCGCCCGCAATCCGCAACGCGGTCTGCTGCGCCTGGGCCGCCCGGTCCGGCTCGAGCCCGGGCGCCGGGGCGGTGACCTCGACGCAGATGCCGTCCACCTGGACCGACTCCACGATCGGATAGGCCACCGCCTGGCCGTGCGGCGACCGCGCCACCACGGCCGAGAGCTCGCGGACGAAGTCAACCTTCTCCTCCGCCAGGATCGGTACGCCGGTGCCGAACGCCGCCGCGACCACCGGGTCGTCCGCGCCCTTCGCCACCCAGACACCCTTGCCGTCATAGCCGCCGCGGGTGGTCTTCAGGATGATCGGGAAGCCGCCGATCCGCGCGGCGAAATCGGCCACCTCGGCCGCGGAGGCAACCACCTGGTGCGCGGGCGACGGTGCGTCGAACGTGTCGAGCCGGGCCCGCATCACCGCCTTGTCCTGGGCGTGCACCAAGGCATCCGGCCCGGGCCGCACCGCGATCCCCTCGGACTCCAGTTGGCGCAGCAGTTCGGTGGGTACGTGCTCGTGGTCGAACGTGACCACGTCACACTCCGCGGCGAAGCGTCGTACGGTCTCGAGGTCGCGGTAGTCGCCCACCGGCGCGTCGGCGACCGCCTGCGCCGCGGACACGGCCGGCCCCTCGGCCAGGACACGCAACTGCACGCCCAGCGCGATCGCCGTCTCCTGCGTCATCCGGGCCAGCTGACCGCCCCCGACCATGCCCACCACAGGCGTCCCGACCGGCAACTGCGCACGCTCGAATCTCACGCCGAGGAGCCTAGTGCCCTGTGTCGGGCGTCCCTTCAGCGGTGGTGGTGCCCGCCTGGGCGCCACAACCGCGAAGGGACGCCCGACACAGGGCACGCTCTGCCGACTTTCGAGGTACGGCGGGGGGCGCCGCGCGGGGCGATTTCGGGACGAACCGGTCGGCCGGTACGGTGGGGCATTAACCTCACCAGTGGTCCGACTTCACAGAAAGCTCCGCAGACCGTTGAAGATCGTCGCAACGCTGTACCGCCAGGTTGACCATCTGGTGCACGAGGTGGCCAAGTTCGGACTGGTCGGCCTGCTCGGCATGGTCGTCGACCTGCCGATCTACAACTGGCTGGTGTTCGACAACCCGCTGGTGTTCGGCACACCAGATCCCGGTAGCGCCTTGATGCACGACCAACCGGTGACAGCGAAATTCATCTCCGTCACCGCCGCCACCATTGCGACGTACCTGGGTAACCGGCACTGGACCTGGCGGCACCGGGAGCGCACCGGCCTGCATCGCGAGTACGTGCTGTTCTTCGTCCTGAACGGCATCGGCCTGCTGATCGCGGCCGGCTGCCTGGGCTTCTCCCGCTACATCCTCGACCTGCGCACCCCGCTCGCCGACAACATCGCGGCCAATGTCGTCGGCCTGGGCCTGGGCACGCTGTTCCGGTTCTGGTCCTACCGCAAGTGGGTCTTCCGCGACGAGATCGCCCTGGACAAGTCCGAGCACGCCGCCCCGGACAGCCCGGCGGCGCTGGATGCCGAGAGCACCGGCGAGCTGCCCGCTGTTCGCTGACCTTCAGCGTTGGTTCAGGGGCCTTCTTTTAACGTTCGACAGTGCGAAGTTCGCCAGACTACTTGCATCCTCGGCGGGTTTTTAACATGCTCTCTGTGCGTTGTCCCCTGGTTCGCCCCCACCGGAAGGAACACACAGATGCGCAAGCGTGCAGCAGCACTCCTGACCACAGGAATCGCCGTCGTCGCGATCAGCGGAATCGCCGCCCCCGCGCAAGCAACCGTCGACTGGACCTACATCGGCGAGTACAGGACGAAGTCCCAGTGCATCGACGTCGGCCAGCAGTACCAGCGCGAAGGCTGGAACGAGTACACCTGCAGGACCAACCCGCAGGGCACCTGGTACCTGTTTATCCAGTAGCTCTGACAGAGGCGGCGCCGCCCCAGCCGGGGGCGGCGCCGCTTCGTCGTTCAGCGGCGGTCGTCGTCCTCTGAACTGAACAGCGTCGACGGGCCCTCGTCGTCGCTGCGTGGCCGGCGCACCTGCTGGTGGGCCGGCGGGGCCTCGTCGTCGAGGATGCCGTCACCGGGCTTGCCGTCCGGACCGCCGAAGAGCAGGTCAGACATCCGCAGGTGCACGTGCTCGACGTGCGGCACGTCCGGCAGGATCACCTGGCCACGCTCGCCCGCGGACTCGATCTGCAGCGTGCCGCAACCCAGCATCCGGTCCAGCAGGCCGTGCTCGTAGGACACGTCGTTGATCCGCATCAGCGGGATGTCCCGGCCGGTCCGGGTCAGGATCCCGTGCCGGGTGATGAGCCGTCGGTTGGTCACCGTGTACGTCGAGAACAGCCAGTTCAGGAACGGTTTCGCCGCGA
>JAWWOY010000351.1:0-3412 GCA_033851195.1 Kribbellaceae bacterium
GTGAGCGGTTGCGGCCCTCCATCAGATAGCCGCCGCGGCTGATCGTCAGTTGCTGGCCGGCATCGATCCAGCCGTTGGTGTCCATGTGCAGGTTCTGGATCCAGTGCGAGACGGCGAACGCCGCCGCGAGCGAGAAGTCCGCCGTGTTCTGGCTCGCGGTGTGGTGGATGACGATGTGGTCCGGTTTGCCGATCACCGAGACGGCGGAGCGGGGTGGCCGGGCCGACCACTCGGCCCGCGTGTAGGCACGTGGAGCGGTGACGGCCTGGGCGGGCGACGGGGCCACCAGCCCAAGGCCTCCGAGTATCAGGCCGCCGGCAGTCGCGCCGCGCAGGACAGTACGCCGGGAAACCACCGGTTGTTGCTGATTTTCGGAATTCTTCATGCAGTGGTAAATACCCTACTTAACCCGGTGCGAAGCCCCTTTGACGGTGTGTAATGACCGTCGTGATAGAGCAGCAGGAACGGGCGGGGGAGGTTCGGCTCGGCAGTATCGGCCGGATCGTGCGGGTGGCGGTGGCGCTGGTCGGCATCGGGTTGCTGGTCAACGGCTCGGTGCGGGCCACCGATGACTTGTGGCCGTTCGGACCGATGTCGCAGTACGCGCAGACGGTGCCTGACGACGCGTCCATCACCTACACCCGGATCAGTGCGCAGGTCGACACCGGCACCACGGTCGACGTACCGCTGAGCATCGAAGGCGCTGGTATCGCCCGTGCCGAGATCGAGGCGCGCACGGGTGAGATCGTCGCTGATCCGTCGCATCTGCAAGCGATCGCGGACGGGTGGGCGCGCCTACACCCGGCCGAGCCGAGGTACGTGCAACTCCAACTCATCCTGGACACCACTACGCTGGTGAAGGGCCGTGTGGAGGGGCCGCCAAGCTCCGAAGTACTCGCGACCTGGCTGGTTCGCCGATGAGGGCCGCGGCGAACTGGTTCGTCCCTGCGATCGCGCTGGCGCGGATCGCTTGGCTGCGCACCGTCCTCTACCTGTTCGTCATCCTCGACATGCACTTCTTTGCCCGCGACACCCTCCTCAAGGGCCAGTCGCCCGGGTTCTACAAACCGTTGTTCCTGGCTCGCCTCTTCGACCTGCCGAAGCCCTCGGTCGCGAATACGACCACCCTGTACGTCGTACTGATCGTCGCGTGTCTGGTGGCTGCCACCAACCGGTTGCCGCGGATCGCAGGCTGGGTGGTGGCCTTGGCGTTCACCTGGTGGGTGGTGATCGGGATGAGCGACGGCAAGGTGGACCACGACCATCTTGCTCTGGTGGTTGCCCTCTGGGTCCTCCCGACCGTCGCGCCGAACAAGGACCGGGTGGGGTCGCCGTACGCGGACCAGACGAGGTCAGAGGCGGCCGGCTGGGCGATCAGCTGTGTCAAGATCGCGGTGATCTGTACCTATTTCCTGTCCGCGATCGCCAAGCTGCGCAGTGCGGGTTGGGTCCTGACCTGGCCGGGCAGCGCGATCCTGACCTGGGCGATCGTGCGCAGGCCACATGCGGTCGGGGAGTGGCTGCTGCACCATCCGTGGCTGCTGCACGTGATGCAGTGGGTCGGCATCATCGGTGAGTTCCTGTCCCCGGCGGTGCTGTGGCTCAAGGGCAGGTGGCAGTTGCTCGGGGCGCTTTTCTTCCTCGGGTTCCACACGGCGAACACGGTGATCCTGGGGATCCACTTCCTGCCGACAGTGGTCTGTTGGCTGGCCTTCGCGCCCCTGGAGCGGATCGTGCCCTGGTGGCAGCAGCGGCGGGTCCGGCGGTCAGGCGATGCCGGAAAGGCCGAAGACGACGCCGAACACAGCCGGCAGGCCGAGCAGCAGGCCGGCGCGTAGCCGGAACCGCCGGCCGCCCGGCCCAGGGGTGCGAACCGCCCGGGACAGCACGGCGCCGGCGTACCCGAAGACTGCCGCGGCAAGCAGTACCTGTCCCATCGCGAGCTGGTCTTGGTGGTGGGTGAGCCCGAGCGTGACCAGCCCGGGGAAGCAGAACGCGAACATGCCGAAACCCAGCTCGGGGATCGGTATCCAGCGACGGCCGAGCGCGTCGAACTCCGCCGCCCGGCGGGTCCGGATCGCACGCACCAACCGGGCCGTGCTGAAGAGCAGGTCGCTGACGCAGAGGGCGGCGGCGACGATCAGCGCAACGTGAAAGATCGTCTGCACGGGAGAACGTTAGGCCCTGGCGGTGGCGTCCGGGCGTCGATCAGGGCATGGACGTGTCGCGATCCGCTTCGGGAGTGAACTTCCGGCGTCTATTGCCCGTCCGGCTGCGAACCAGCCGGGGGCAAGGCGCACGCAGGTGTGCCGCCCGGCATCCGCTGACGATTGTTCGCGATCAGCCGGTAGACAGCTGCCGCACCCCAGCGAACCGGTGGCAGCGTCAGCAGCCTGCCGAGCACCTGCCAGGGGCCACCGCTGTGGATCAGCCAGCGCGCGAAAGCCTGCGCGCCGCCGTGGATCCGGCCGGCCTCGTCCACCCAGAGCACCTCGTGAGTCGCCCGGTCCGAGTCCGTGCCGTACGCCGCCAGATCGGTGAACTGCCAGGGTTCCACCGCCACCTCGGTACCGAGCTTGGCCTGCAGCCAGCGGGCACTCGTCGTACAGAATGCGCAGTCGCCGTCGAAGATCAAGATCGGGGTTATCGACACCACTCCAACGTACGCTGGGGCAGTACCCGGGGGCGCATGCAGGAGACCTGTACGCCCACACGTAACGTCTGCTTAACAGAGGCCCTGCACACTGTGTGGGCCCTGGGAAGTCGAGTGAGACAGAGAGGTGGAACAGCCGATGGACAAGCAGCAAGAGTTCGTGCTGCGCGCGCTAGAGGAGCGCGACGTACGGTTCGTTCGGCTCTGGTTCACCGACGTGCTCGGGTTCCTGAAGTCGGTTGCAGTCGCCCCGGCCGAACTGGAGGGGGCGTTCGCCGAGGGCATCGGATTCGACGGGTCGGCGATCGAGGGCTTGTCCCGGGTCACCGAGGCGGACATGCTCGCCAAGCCGGACCCGTCGACCTTCCAGATCCTGCCCTGGCGCGGCGAGACGATGGGTACCGCGCGGATGTTCTGCGACATCAACATGCCGGACGGTTCCGCGTCGTACGCGGACCCGCGGCACGTGCTGAAGCGGACCCTGTCGAAGGCCGCCGACCTCGGTTTCACCTTCTACACCCACCCCGAGATCGAGTTCTACCTGTTCAAGTCGCTGACCGGCGCGCCCGGCACCTACCCGGAACCGGTCGACTCGTCCGGCTACTTCGACCACACCCCGCAGGGCATCGGCAACGACTTCCGCCGCGAGGCGATCACGATGCTCGAGTCGATGGGCATCTCGGTCGAGTTCAGCCACCACGAGGGCGGCCCGGGCCAGCAGGAGATCGACCTGCGGTACGCCGACGCGCTGAGCACCGC
>JAWWOY010000357.1:0-6843 GCA_033851195.1 Kribbellaceae bacterium
GCGGTCGGCCCCAAGGGAGTCCTGATGGTCGGGCCGCCGGGAACCGGCAAGACCCTGCTGGCCCGGGCGGTGGCCGGGGAGGCGGGCGTGCCGTTCATCTCGGTGACCGGCTCCAGCTTCGTCGAGATGTTCGTCGGTGTCGGCGCCGCGCGGGTCCGGGACCTGTTCGCCGATGCGCGCAAGCGAGCTCCGTCGATCATATTCATCGACGAGATCGACGCGATCGGGCAGCGCCGCGGCGGGCAACTCATGTCGAACGACGAGCGCGACCAGACCCTCAACCAGATGCTGGCCGAGATGGACGGATTCGACCCGGCGACCGGGGTCGTCCTGATAGCCGCCACCAACCGCCCCGAGGTGCTGGACCCGGCGCTGCTACGCCCTGGCCGTTTCGACCGGCAGGTAGTGATCCCGCTGCCCGCCCAGCGGGAACGCCGGGAGATTCTCACCGTCCACAGCAGGGGCAAGGCGCTGAGCCCGGACGTCGACCTTGATGTGACGGCTCGCGCGACTCCGGGGTTCTCCGGCGCCGATCTTGCCAACCTGATCAACGAGGCCGCGATCTTCGCGGTGCGTGCCGGACGTCTGGTGCTCGAGCCGGTGGACTTCAGCGGGGCACGGGACCGCGTCCTGCTGGGGCACCGCGAAAGCTCCAACGCGCTGCTGCCGGACGAGAAGCGCGCGGTCGCCGTACACGAGAGCGGGCATGCGCTGGTGGCGGCACTGTCGGAGCACGGCGACCCGGTCGCGAAGGTGACCATCCTGCCGGCCGGCCAGGCCCTCGGTGTCACCGAGCAACTCCCGGTCGACGAGCGTCATCTGCACTCCGAGGGCTACCTGAAGGACTCGCTGGCCATCCGGATGGGTGGCCGGGCCGCGGAGCTGATCGTCTTCGGCGAGGCCTCCACCGGTGCGGCCAACGACTTGGCCGGCGCGACCGAGCTGGCTACCCGGATGGTGCGCGAGTTCGGTATGAGCACGGCGCTCGGCCCGGTCGGGTTCAGCTCGGCCGGCCCGGCATTCCTGGGCGGAGGGCAGGAGGTCGGGAGCCGACCGTACGCCGAGGCGACCCAGCGCGTCATCGACGAGGAGGTGGCCAAGCTGCTGAGGGAGGCCGACCAGCGCGCCGCCGTCATGCTCACTGACCGCCGCGACCTGCTCGACCGCCTCACCGAGCTGCTGCTGGAACGGGAGACCGTGGACGGCACCGACCTCGACCGTATCCTCGGGCGCGTCCCAGGCGACCGTGCGCCGATCGGAGCGAGCAGTCACCCGGCGACGGGGGGTGCAGCACAGTGAAGGTGGAGCCGCCCGCCTTGGCCGGCGGCCAGGTTTCCCCCGAGGCGGCAGGTCGTCGCCCACTGCGCTGGCGGGCGCTGGGGGTCAGCCAGCTAGCCGGGTTCATGGCGCTGCTCGACGTCAGCGTCGTCAACGTGGCGCTGCCGTCCATCGAGCGCGGGCTCGCCGTGTCGGCGGGAACCGTGCAGTGGGTGGTGTCCGGCTATGCGCTGACCTTCGGGCTGGCGCTGGTGCCGGCCGGCCGGCTCGGTGACGCACTCGGCCGGCGCCGGATGTTCATGATCGCTCTGTCGGCCTTCGTGGTCACCAGCGCTCTGACCGGTGCCGCCACGAGCATCGGGCTGCTGATCGCCGCTCGGCTGCTGCAAGGGGCAGCCGGCGGCATGCTCATTCCGCAGAACTCAGCGCTGATCCAGGACCTGTTCGAAGGCGACGAGCGGGGCAAGGCCTTCGGCATCATGGGCACCACCATCGGGCTGGCCACCGCGACCGGTCCTGTGGCCGGCGGACTGATCCTGGCCGCGGTCGCCGGCCCGGACGCCTGGCGCTGGGTGTTCTACATCAACGTGCCGATCGGCCTGGTCGCGTTGGTGCTCGCCGCCCGGCTGGTGCCGCGCACTACCAGTGGCCGGCTGCGCGACACCCACCTGGACGTGGTCGGGTCGTTGCTGCTCGGTGCTGGTGTGTTCTGCCTGCTACTCCCCGTGGTGAACGACGAGACCGGCAACCTGAGCGGGGGTTGGTGGCTGTTCGGGGTCGCTGTGGTGCTGTTCGCCGCGTTCGCCCGGTGGGAGCACAGCACCGTACGCCGAGGCCGCCAGCCGGTACTGGACCCGCGGCTGGCACGCGCCCCCGGCTACGCCGCAGGATCGGGCATCGGACTGGTCTATTTCGTCGGGTTCACCGGCATCTGGCTCGTCCTCGCGCTGTACTTCCAGGACGGCCTGGGCTATTCGCCGCTGCGCTCCGGTTTGGCAGCGACCCCCTTCGCGCTGGGGATCGCGGCCTCCGCGGCGCTTGCCGGGCGGCTGGTGCCGAGATACGGGCGCACGCTGACCGCGGTCGGGCTGGCCGTCACCGCGGTCGGGTTGACCACCGCCGCGCTGCTGCTACGTCACATCAGTGGCGACGCCGCGGCGTGGGCGACCGCCGGGCCACTGCTGGTGGGCGGACTCGGCGCCGGCATGGTGACTGCACCCAACATCACGCTGGCCCTGCGGCACGTGCCGGTCCGGATGGCCGGCGCGGCAGGTGGGGCGCTGCAAACCGCACAGCGGATCGGCGGGGCGATCGGCACCGCCGCACTGGCGACGGTCTACTACCACGTGCTCTCCAGCACCGCTGGGGACTACGCGGCAGCGGTGTCCGATGCGTTGCTGATTGCGTCCGGGCTGATGGTGCTGGCCATGGTGATCGCCATCGTCGACCTGGTGCAACACCGGCGTGGCACGCCCACGCGAGGAGAGATCTGACACCTGATCATCATCAGCGCAGCGATCGGTGCCGCGGGCTGATTGCCGGAGCCCTTGGGCATCCTGCGACGATGTCCCGATGACTCAGGTCTGGCACAACATCACAACGGCCCAGCCGGCGGCCCCGGTCAATGTAGTGATCGGCACCGGTGTGGCGGCGTTGCTGCTGATCGGCTGGCGACCGCTGTGGCGTCATACCCGGCAAGTGGTCACCATCGCCCACGAGGGGGCGCACGGATTGGTGGCCACCCTGGTCGGGCGGCGGTTGACCGGCATCCGGCTGCATTCGGACACCTCCGGGCTGACCGTGTCCCGAGGTCGCCCGGCCGGGCCTGGGATGGTTGCGGTCCTGCTGGCCGGCTATCCCGGTCCGGCTCTGTTCGGTCTCGCGGCGGCGTTCGTGCTGAGCCGTGGATATGCGGTCGCGTTGCTCTGGGCACTGCTTGTGGCGCTGGTTCTGCTACTGATCCAGATCCGCAACCTGTTCGGGCTCTGGTCGGTGTTGGCCTTCGGCGCCACCGTGTTCGCCGTGTCCTGGTGGGGTTCGGAGCAGGTGCAATCCGCCTTCGCTCATCTGCTCACCTGGTTCCTGCTGCTGGCCGCGCCCCGGGCTGTCGTCGAACTGCAGCGCTCACGCCGCAGAGGTGGCGGCCAGGGCTCCGACGCGGACCAGCTCAGGCGGCTGACCAACGTGCCGGCATTCCTCTGGGTCGGGACGTTCGGCCTGGTCACCCTGGCGTGCCTGGCGCTCGGGGTGTGGTGGTCAGGCCTCATCTAGACCAGGCCTCATCTAAACAGCGGCGGCGGCAGAGTCACACCGAAGCCGGCGACTGCCAATCGCAGCAGCACCTGGCCAGGCTGGAGCAGGTCGGCGATCTTTGCCGCGCTGAGCAGTTCGAGCTCCGCCAGCCGCCCGGCGTACGCCTCGGGTCCTTCTGCGCGGGCGATCTGCAATGCGGCGGTGTTGTGCCAGACCTTCTGCCGGGACTCGCGGAGGAATCGCCGCGACGACAGCCGGTTGAGCGGGGTGAGCACCCGGTCAAGAAGATTCGTGCCAGACGCAGCCAACTGGCCGTCCTCGGCGCCGACCCGTGACGCGAGTACGCCGTCGATCCGCTCGTGGTCGCGGCGGCGCCGGTCCATCAGCACGGGATCGGCGAAGTCGTCGTCGCCGATCACGGCCAGCAGCGCCTGCGGCAGGTCGTAGTTCACGTGGGCGTTGATCCCCAGCAACACGTGCCGCAGTGGCGGCAGCTCGGCGGGCGCGTCGAAGGCCAACCGCCACGGCCGTGACACCGGGTCGGCCGGGTCGTCGGCCAGATCACTGTCGTGCGCGGCCAGGTAGAGCTCGGCGAAGGCCACGTCCCAGGCGTCGACCCAGTCCGGATCCTCGAAGCCGGCGCGGTCGATCTCGGCACCGACGGCCTGGGTGGTGCGCAGGTAGGTGCCGAGGAAGACCCGCCGATGGGCAATCCCCGGTGGCAGCGCGTCGAGCCGCCGCTGCATCCGCTGCACGACGTCAGCGATACCAGCGCTCGGCGGCCGATCAGCTTCTGACCCCATCGAGGTTCTCCGCAGGGAGGGAATCGTGCACATCACCGAGCCCGTACCCGACAACCAAACAGCCCGAACCCCTTGCAAGCGAGGGGTTCGGGCCGGTTTTTCAGTTCTTGGTGGGCTGCCCGGACGCGGGGTCGAGGTAGAGGGTGTTGGTCGGACGGCGGCCGAAGTCGAACATGGTGTTCAGGCTGCCGGCCTTCGCGTCGAACGAGTAGTTACCGATGGGTCCGGTCTTCCAGTTGTCCTCGACGAACTTGAGCACCGAGGTCTGGTCGGTGGTGGTGTGGTCGACGAAGTTCGTCTTCGCGTACGGCGAGACGACCAGCAGCGGCAGGCGCGGGCCGTAGCCGCAGCGGTCCTGGTACCCGCCGGCGACGTTGGCCGGGTTGGTCCCGCAGGTGTTGGCCGCGGTCAGGCCGTCATGGGCGGTGTCGTTGGACTGGTTCACGACCGGGCTCACCTGGTGGTCGTACCAGCCGTCGCTGTCGTCGTACGCGATGACGACGGCGGTGTCCTTCCAGTCCTTGGTCTTCTGCAGCTTGTTGATGGTGTCGACAACGAACTTCTGCTCGTCCAGCGGCGTGGAGTAGCCGGCGTGGCCGTCCTGGTACGCGGCCGCCTTCAGGTAGCTGACCGCAGGCATGCTGCCGTTGTCGACCGAGGACCAGAAGTCGGTCAGGTCGTACTGGTGGTTGGCCGGGCCGTTGTGACCGATCTCGGCGACAGAGGCCGGCGGGGTGTGCTGCGGGTTGGCCGTGCTGGCGTAGTACTGGAACGCCGCGTGGTGCGGGACGTAGTCCTTGCTGGTCACGCCGCCGGCGTCCGTGTGGGTGGCGTTGCAGTCCGCGAAGCCGCCCTGGAACCAGCCCCAGCTGACGCCCTTGGCGTTCAGCAGGTCGCCGACGTTCTTGTTGTTCGAGTCGGTGGACGTGGTGGTGTCGCGGCTGTCGCACTTGTCACCGGTCGGCTGCGGGTCGCCGATCACGCTGCTGGACGCAGCCGGTACGGCGCCGCCGTCGGTGCTGAATCCGTGCGTCTGACCTGAGACCAGGTTCAGGGCTCCGGGCGTCGAGGGACCGTACGTGGTGTTGTACGAGTTGTCGCTCATCGCGAAGTGCTGGGCGTAGTTCCAGTAGGCCGTGACGGTGTTGCCGTCGTAGTAGCCCATCACGATGCCCTTGCCCTTGCCGGCGTCCACGCAGCTGCTCGAGCTCTGGCCGACCGTCTCGACGAACCTGTCCATCAGGCCCGAGTTCACGGCCTTCTGCTCGTCCGTGTAGCTGTGGTCCTGGTCGCAGGTCTGAGCCTGGTTGCGGCCCAGCCGGAAGGGCTGCGTCGAGTTCGGGTTGTTCGGCGCCGCCAGGGGCGTGTTCAGCCCGTTCACGCTCGGCGTACCGGCCGCTGCGGTGAAGCTCGGCTCACCGGCCGGGTTGGCCGCGTTGGGGTACGTCGCGAAGTAGTGATCGAAAGACACGTTCTCCTGGAAGATCACGACCAGGTGCTTGATCGGCGTGGTCGTCGCCGCCGTCTGGTCACCGTGGCTCAGGGCAACGGCCGGCACGGCGGCGCCGAGCAGGACGAGCGAACTGAGGCCCGCGACCAGAGGGATTCTGCGTTTGCTGACAGGCACGAAATGCTCCTTCGGAATCTGAAAGAACCGGCTGGACCAAGGCGGGTCCAGCCGGCCTCACAAAGCCTCCGTCCGGACCTACCCCCGGCGAAGCATTTCTCAGTCGAACACCAGGTAAACGTTTTACTACCCGGCGTGTCGTTCTCAGCTAGTCCTCAGCTAGCCCGACCGCCCGCAATCGGGCGGCTACGCTGTGCCGTGCCCGGGCCGCCGTACGGGTAGTCAGCCGCGCCGGGGTCGCTCGCCTCGTCCAGTTGCCGACGCTCGTCGTCGGTGAGGTGCAGGTCCGCCGCGCCCAGGTTGTCGTCGAGCTGCGCGGTCGTCCGCGCCCCGAGGATGACCGAGGTGACGGCAGGCCGGTCAGCCAGCCAGGACAGCGCAACCTGCGCCATCGAGTTGCCGCGTCCCTCGGCGATCGAGCGGACCGCCTCGACCACGTCGCGGGTGCGCTGGGACGAGCTGCGCCGGGCCCAGGCCTCGACCCCGCGGTCCGGGTTCTCGCCCAGCCGGGTGGCACCGGTCGGCTCCTCGTCGAACGAGTACTTGCCGGTCAGCCAGCCGCCGCCGAGCGGGGACCAGGGCAGCAGGCCGAGCCCGTTCTCCTGCGCGGCAGGGATGATCTCCCACTCGATCTCACGGACCAGCAGGTTGTACTGCGGCTGCAGCGTCACCAGCGGCGACCAGCCCCGCCGGTCGATCAGGTCGCATGCCTTCTGCAGCTGCCAGCCGGTGAAGTTCGAGATGCCGCCGTACGCGATCTTGCCGGTACGGACGGCGTCCTCGAGGAAGCTGAGCGTCTCCTCGAGCGGGGTGACCGGGTCCCACGCGTGCAACTGGTAGAGGTCGATGTGGTCGACGCCGAGCCTGGTCAGCGAGGCCTCC
>JAWWOY010000616.1:0-3364 GCA_033851195.1 Kribbellaceae bacterium
GACGTCGCTTCGATCTGTAAGGCCTGATATGCCCTTGTCCCCATGGCCCCCGGTCTCCGTCGTGATGCCGGTGCTGAACGAGGAACGACACCTGGAGGAAGCGGTCGGCCGCGTCCTCGAGCAGGACTACCCCGGCGAACTGGAGGTGGTGCTGTCGATCGGTCCGAGCAAGGACCAGACCCAGCAGATCGCCGAACGGCTGGCCGAGGCCGACAAGCGGATCACCATCGTGGCGAATCCGACCGGAAAGACCCCGGCGGGCCTGAACGTCGGCATCTTGCACGCGCGGCACGACATCGTCGTCCGGGTAGACGGCCACGGCGTGCTGACGCCGGGCTACATCACCCGGGCCGTTGAGGTGCTGGACGAGAGCGGCGCTGACAACGTCGGCGGCGTGATGGCTGCCGAGGGCCGTACGCCGTTCGAGATGGCCGTCGCGTGCGCGTATCGGTCCAGGCTCGGCCTGGGTGCCTCGACCTTCCACCAGGGCGGCAAAGCCGGGCCCGCGGACACGGTCTACCTCGGTGTGTTCCGCCGTACGGCGCTGGAGCGCGTCGGCGGGTTCGACGAGTCGATGCACCGGGCCCAGGACTGGGAACTGAACTACCGGATCCGCAAGACGGGCGGGCTGATCTGGTTCAGCCCGGACCTGTCGGTGACGTACCGGCCGAGGTCGTCGCTGGCAGCCGTGGCCAAGCAGTTCTTCCACACCGGCCAGTGGCGCCGCGAGGTGGTCCGCCGACACCCGGAGACGGCCAGCAAGCGCTACCTGGCGCCGCCCGTCGCCGTGGTCCTGCTGGCGGTCGGCGCCGTCCTCGGCATCGTCGGACTCGCAACGGGCGTCAGTTGGCTGGTGCTGGGCTTCCTGGCGCCGCTGGGCTATGCCCTGGCTCTACTCGCGGGCTCGATGATGGAAGGGCGCTACCTGCCTTGGAAGGCGTTGTTCTGGATGCCGATCGTCTGCGCCACCATGCACGTCACCTGGGGTATCGGCTTCATCCTCGGCCTCCAGGAACGCCCCGCTGCGGCCACCTAGGCCTGGGTCAGACGCCAAGAAGCGCCCGGCCTGTCACAGGCCGGGCGCTTCTTGTGGTGTCTGGCTATTTGCGAGAGGTTTCCTTGGTGTACGCGTCCACTACTTCCTGGGCGTCGCCGTCCATGATCATCGCGCCCTTGTCCAGCCAGATCGCCCGGCTGCAGGTGTCGAGTACGACGTCCAGGCTGTGGCTGACCAGGAAGACGGTACCGGCCTGGTCGCGCAGGTCCTTGATCTTCTGCTCGGACTTGACCCGGAACTCGGCGTCACCGGTGGCGAGCGCCTCGTCGACCAGCAGGATGTCGTGCGCCTTGGCCGACGCGATCGCGAACCGGAGCCGGGCCTGCATGCCGGACGAGTAGGTCGCCATCGGCAGGTCGATGAAGTCGCCGATACCGGAGAACTCGACGATCTCGTCGTAGCGCTCCTCGATGTCGGCCGGCGACATGCCCATCGCCAGGCAGCCCAGTACGACGTTGCGCTCACCGGTGAGGTCGTTCATCAGCGCGGCGTTGACGCCCAGCAGCGACGGCTGGCCGCCGGTATAGATCGCACCCGAGGCGGGCGGCAGCAGACCTGCGATGGCCCGCAGCAGCGTCGACTTACCCGAGCCGTTGCGGCCGATCAGACCGATTGCCTCGCCCTTGTGGGCGGTGAAGCTGACGCCCTTGACGGCGTGCACCTCGCGGATCGTCGGGCGGTCCTGGCGCTTCACGATCCGCCGGAACGCGCTGGCCGCGGTGCCCTTGCCGCCGGTGCCCGCAGTCACCTTGTAGATGATGTGGACGTTGTCTGCGATCACTGTGGGGACAGCGTCCACCGCCGGGGCCGGAACCACCGGGGTCGGAGCTGTCGTCTCAGCCACGGCCATACCTGTCCTCCGCACGCCAGAAGTAGATGAACCCACCGGTCATCGCGATACCGGCCCAGACGACCGAGATCGCCCAGGCGTGGGGGAGTTGGTTTTTCACGTGTTCATCCAGCAGCGACCGCCGGGCGATGTCGATGTAGGCCGAGATCGGGTTGAACGACAGGACCTGGATGACCCACTCCGGGGCGTTCAGCCCCCTCAGCTTCGCCGGGATGGAGAAGAAGATGCCGGACGCGTACAGCCAGGTCCGGGTGATGAACGGCAGCAGTTGGCTGATGTCGTTCAGGAAGGCGCCGAGCCGGGCGAAGATCAGGGTGGCGCCGACGTTGAACATCGTCTGCAGAATCAGCGCCGGGACCATCAACAGCCAGCGCCAGCTCGGCCCGGTGGTGAAGCCGATCATCACCAACAGGATGCCCAGCGACAGGAACATCTGGTTGAGCTCGTTCACCACGTAGGCCAGTGGCAGGGTGGCGCGCGGGAAATGCAGGGTGCGGATCAGCGACATGTTGGCTGAGATCGCACGCGAGCCCTCGGTCATCGACCGCTGCGTGTAGGTGAACACGAACATGCCGCAGATCAGGAACGCGGCGTAGTTGGCGACGCCGTTCCTGGCGCCCAGCAGGACGCCGAAGGCCAGGTAGTACACAGCCGCGTTGAGGATCGGCGTCAGGATCTGCCAGACGGAACCCAACCGCGCGCCCGCGTACAAGGCGTAGGTGCGGGCGCGGGCGTAGCTGACGATGAACTGTCGGCGACCCCACAGTTCACGGAGGTAGGTCCTAAAAGCTGGTCTTGCCGAACTCTTGGACAGCCCATAGCGCTCAGCCGTTGCCGCTAGTTCAGCGGTCTGGGCCGACTCGGCGGCGGTTGACATGCGGGCCAATCTACTGGGCCTGGGGCCCGGATATGACATCGGCGCCCCCTGAACCGTTTCAGGCGCGTCGCGGCCCTTATCCAGGTCAGGTCTTGACTTCGCGCAACCGGCCCGTCTCGACCTCGTAGACGAAGCCGCGGACCGAGTCCTTGACCGGGATGAAGGGGTCCGCGGCGATCCGCTGGAGGGACTGCCGGACGTCCTCGTCGACGTCGGAGAACGCCTCGGCCGACCAGTCGGGCTTGAGGCCGGTCTCGGCCTGGATGCCGGCCTTGAACTCGTCGTCGGTGAAGGTCAGCATGCCGCAGTCGGTGTGGTGGATCAGGATGATCTCCCTGGTGCCGAGCAACCGCTGGCTGATCGCCAGGCTGCGTCGCTCGTCCGCGGTGATCACCCCGCCGGCGTTGCGGATCACGTGCGCGTCACCCTCGGAGAGGCCGAGCAGGCCGTACGGGTTCAGCCGCGCGTCCATGCAGGCGACCACGGCGACGTGCTTGCCCGGAGGCAGCGGCAGGTCGCCCTTGTCGAAGTTCGCCGCATACTGCTCGGCGTTGGCGAGCAGTTCGTCGGTCACGCTCAT
>JAWWOY010000397.1:0-5799 GCA_033851195.1 Kribbellaceae bacterium
GGCCATCGTGATCATCTCCCAGGGATCCCAGGTCTTCCACCGGATGCCGAGGAACGCCGATGGCGGCTGCAGCGGCAGATCGCTCATGAAGTCTCCGAGCCCGCTGGTATGAGTGAGCAACTGCCGAACGGTGATGCGATCCGCACCCGGCACCACGCCCGCAGTCTGTGGCAGCAGATCTTCCAGCAGGTCGTCGAGGCCGAGCTGCCGCTCATCCACCAATTGCAGGACGACGGTCGCGAGGAAAGTCTTGGTGATGCTGCCCGCCCGGAACAGTCCCTGCGTCGGCACCGCGGTGGTGCTACCGAGCTCGGCGACCCCACTGCTGCCGCGCCAGGTACCGCGGCCGTCACGCACCTCCGCGAGCGCTCCCGCGGCGCCGGCCGCCACCACGGCGTCCAGGGCCTGCTGCAAGCCTGCGGCCGGGGCAGGCGCGGAAGTAGTCACGCCAGGAGTGGCCGTGGCTGTGGCTACCGCGAAGGTGGCGAGAGTGCCGATGGCAGTAGAGGCAGCAAGGATCCGGCGCAGTGGCGTCATGGTGAATTCGTCCTGTCTGTTCTGGCTGGTGGTGAACGTCCACGCCATGATTGCCATCCTCTGCACCGTCCACCATCCGGGACTCGCCCCATCTCTCCCCAATGACGCCTCCGGCAATCCCTGACCGACGGCGGCATGCGGTAGCCTCTCCTGCGTGAAGATCGCAGTTGCGGGCTTGGGTTATGTGGGTCTGTCGAACGCGGCTATCTTGGCGCAACACAACGAAGTTGTGGCTGTTGACATCGTCGGAGAGCGCGTGGATACCGTCAACAGGCGAGAAAGCCCATTCGTCGACGCCGAGCTGTCGAAATTCTTGGCCACCGAACCGCTCAATCTTCGTGCGACGCTCGCTGCCGAGCGAGCCTACGATTCCGCGGACTATGTGGTCATCGCAACCCCAACCGACTACGACCCGACGACACTCGCGTTCGACACCTCATCGGTGGAATCGGTCATCCGTAACGTCGTCGAGGCCTCTCCGCACGCCGTTCCTGTCGTCAAATCGACGGTCCCCGTCGGATTCTGCGAGCGAATGTCCGCAGAATATCGTCGCCAAGTGGTGTTCTCACCTGAGTTCCTCAGGGAAGGTCATGCCCTGATCGACAACCTGTATCCTGCACGGATCATCGTCGGCGACGACACACCCCCGGCGCGGCGTTTCGCCGACCTGCTTCTTGCCGGCTCGGCGCGACCCGACACGCCCGTGCTCACGGTTCGGTCGTCGGAGGCAGAGGCGATCAAGCTCTTCTCCAACACCTACTTGGCCATGCGGGTCGCGTTCTTCAACGAACTGGACACTTTCGCGGCTCAGCACGGCCTCAGCACCAGGTCGATCATCGACGGCGTGAGCCTGGAGCCTCGAATCGGACCCGGGTACAACAATCCGTCGTTCGGCTATGGCGGATATTGCCTGCCGAAAGACACCCGGCAGTTGCTGGCCAGTTACAACAACGTCCCCCAACGTCTGATCGAGGCCATCGTCGCGTCGAACGCGACGCGCAAGGATTTCATTCTCACTCAAGTTCTCGCGCTTCAACCCGAGACGATTGGTATCTACCGCCTCGTCATGAAGGAGGGGTCGGACAACTTCAGATCCTCAAGCATCCTCGGGATCCTCCACCGACTCAAGGATACGGGCGCCGAGGTCGTCATCTACGAACCCGCGATCGATTCCGAAAAGTTCCAGGACTTGCGCGTCTTCAAGGACCTCAAGGATTTCAAGGACGCCGCCGACGTCATTCTGGCCAATCGCCAGACCGCAGAACTCGCGGACGTCGTGAACAAGATCTACACCCGGGACGTCTTCCACATGGATGAGTGAGATGTCTGAGGCGGTGCCGCAGTCGTCGAAGCCTACATGTGGCCTGGGCGTCCGCGCCGCGCGCGGTCCAGCGCATCGGCCGTACGTCGACGGTTCCTACTGCGAGCAGGTCGAACGCGACCAGAGAGGCCGGCTGGGCGGGCGGCTGCCGGGTTGTTCTGTATTGCTTGGGCGTGAGCGTCATGGACGTGTCCATGACGCTGTGATTGATCTGGTTGACACCGCGCCCGGGATTCTCATTTGGGCTCGGGCAGGGTGACACTGTGGCCATGGGCAACTTGTCGACCGGGTTGCCTGGTGAGCACAGAATGACGGGCGGCTCGAGGTACGAGTTGAAGTGGGACGGCTTCGTTACTGGCGCAAGACCTGGTCGCGCAGTGTGGCAAGCATGTCGTCCCAGTACTCGAAGATGGTGCCGCCGTGGCCCTTGCTGGGCCGGATGACAAGGGTTGAGCCGGGGATCCTCTCGGCGAGCCAGTGGCCGTGCGACGGCGGCACCATGCCGTCTATCTCTCCGTACCAGAGCCAACTGGGAACATTGAGGTGTGAGGGGTCGATATCCCAGCGGCCGCCCCAAGCGACGTTGTCGCGGGCGTACCCGTCGTAGCTCTGCAAGGCGTCGCGTAGATCCGCAGCCCAGCGTCGCTTAGCCTCTGCGTCGAGCCATCCGGTGTCTGCCGCGGGTGCGCCTCGGAAGAACTCTTCGACCATAGCCTCGTCGGGCAGCGTCAGCATTCTGTTGTAGGCAACGCCGCCCTGGGCTCGGAAACCCTTCAATGCTCCCGATACGTCCCCGGTGTCCGTGAGCGCGAGCAGTGGCAGGTCGGGATCCTCTTTGTCAGGCAGTTCTATCAGCCGCCATGGGCCGATGCCGGCTACGAGCCCGACCGCCCGAACCCTCCCGGGGTGAACAAGTCCCGTGGCGATGGCGTACGGACCGCCACCCGAGGCGCCTAGCACGGCGAATTCGTCAATGCCCAGAGCGTCTGTCACGCGGAGCGTGTCGAGACCGACGCTCGCGAGGCTGGGTGCGGTGTCGGTCGAACGCCCATAACCGGGCCGATTGAATGAAATCAGGCGTACGTCCTGCCGACGTGCCGCGTCCGCGCCGTGCACCGCCTGGAGTCGCCCCGAGGGCGTTCCGTGGTGAAACATGACCGGCACGCCGTTCGGGTTGCCGCCCTCCCAGACCTCGACTGCTCGGCTGTCGGGGAAGGTCACCAGACGGCTCGCGACCTCATGCTCCATGGCATCGAAGATAGACCCAATAATGACTGCTTGGGCTGCGCCACGGCACGGACCTCGACGCCGGCGCGAAAACGATCACAGTGGTCAGCAAGGGAAGCCGGCTGCGGGAGCCTATCCCGGCCAGTGTGGATTCGTTTGTGTGGCTGGCGTTATATCTGCGTGAGGAGCGACCTCCGGCCCAGCCGGGCGGCCCGGTGTGGTAGACCCGGCAGGGCACGCCCCGGTCTACGACGAGGCCGCGGTGCGGGAGCTGCTGGGGCTTCCCGCTGGAGCGGCTGCGGGCGGTACCGGTCTACGGGTCGGCTCTGCTGCGGCACCAGTACGAGCCGAGGCCTGCTGATGCCGAACAGGTCGCTGAGCACCGAGGTCGACTAGGTCGTCGGCGGCATCGAACAAACGCTGCACTCCGTCATAGGTCAATGGACGGCGCGCCGGTGACCCCTCGTACGGCGCGACATGCGCGATGGTGTCCCACTCGTCCAGCACCTGCTGAGGCGCCTGCCCGAAACGCGGCGGAGAAGCGACCGCGGAACATGCTGGCGCCCCTGATGGATCCGGTGAACGAACTAGGGAATGCCAACGTCGCCTTCACGCGCCGCTGCAATAGCAACTGAACGAGCGCCAGTAGCCGTCAGACCGTCTAAGGAATCCGGCGCAGCCGCCCCGGAACCGTCTGGCTGTCGGATCGCTCACAACCGGCGTACCAGAAAGTCGAAAGAAATCCGGGAGGCGGTGTCGGATCGGGGCCGAGGTGTTCGTAGCAGGGGTGAGAGGCCGCCCACGAAGGGCGCCCCCAAGGAGAAGGGAACCGCGATCATGAAACTGACGAGCACCACGCAGGTCTCTGTCGACGGCGTGATGCAGGGAAACGGCGGGCGGCATCCGGACCTCGACGGCGGATTCGAGCGCGGCGGATGGGCCAGGCCACTGTTCGACAACGAGGCCATGACGTTCGTCAACCAGGTCTACGAGCGCGCCGACGCGTTCCTGTTCGGCCGGCGCACCTACGAGCTTTTCGCCGGCTACTGGGGAGTGATGGATCCGGGCAGCGGCCCCATCGCGGATGCCTTGAACACGCGGCCCAAGTACCTCGCATCGAACACACTCACCGAACCGCGCTGGGCGGACACGACTGTCCTCTCCGGTGACCTCGCGGCGGCCATCGCCGAGCTGAAGGCCAAGCCGGGAGGTGAGCTGCAGGTGCACGGCAGCGGCGCCCTGACCCGGTGGCTGCTCGAGAACGACCTCGTCGACGAGATGAATCTGCTCATCGTCCCGGTGGTCGTCGGCCAGGGCACGCGGCTATTCCCCGACACCGGCCCGGACATAGCGCTTGACCTGGTCGAATCGCGAGCGTTCCCGAAAGGCATAACGATCCAGGTCTACCGGCCGGCCGGGCGTCCGCAGTACGCAACCGACTGAAGCACGTGACGTAGGTGACGCTCTAGACGGCCGACCGGTTCCAGCCGTATGGCCAGACCCACCCACGTTGGAAACGAGAAGTACCTCGCCGACTTCTGGATCATCGAGGCCTGCGACCTCGACGTGGCGCTCAAGCTCCGCCGAGGGGTCGAAGGCCTGCAATCGGAAGGTCGAGGCGCGGCGCAACGCTGCGAATGCCGCCGGCCGCGCCTACGGCCGGCGCAGGTGTTCAGCGATGGCTTCGACGAGTCGGATCGTTCACCACCGGCGTACCAGAAAGTCTTGAAAGACATCCGGGAGGCGGTGTCGGATCGGGGCAGAGGTGTTCGTAGCAGGGGTGAGAGGCCGCCCACGAGGGCGCCCCAGTCACAGGAGATGATGCTGAGATGCAGTACCTGGTTTCCGTGATCGACGACAACACCAACTCCGCCACCCCGGACGAGATGACTGCCATCAACGCGTTCAACGACCGGATCGAGGCCGAGGGCCACTGGGCCTTCGCCGGCGGCCTCAGCTCGCCCAGCACGGCCACCGTGATCGACAACCGGAGTGGGGAGGCGGTGTTCACCGACGGGCCCTTCCTGGAGTCGAAGGAGTACCTCGCCGGCTTCTGGATCATCGAGGCCCCCGACCTCGACGTGGCGCTCAAGCTCGCCGCCGAGGGGTCGAAGGCCTGCAATCGGAAGGTCGAGGTGCGGCCGTTCCTGTGAGCGTGGTCGACGTCCGGGAGGCGATCACCCGCGTCCACCACGAGGAGTGGGCGCGGGTGGTCGCTGCCCTGACCAGGCGTTTCGGTGACCTCGACATCGCCGAGGAGGCCGCGGCCGAGGCGTTCGCGACCGCCGTCGAGCGGTGGCCGGCCGACGGCGTACCCCCCAACCCCGGCGCCTGGCTGACCACCACCGCCAACCGCAAGGCCATCGACCGGATCCGGCGCGAGAACAAGCGCGACGACAAGCACAAGGAGGCTCAGATGGTGTACGACGACCCGCCCGAGCCTGTCGGCGTCGTGGACGACGAGCGGCTCCGGCTGATCTTCACCTGCTGTCACCCGGCCCTCGCGATGGAGACGCGGGTGGCGCTGACATTGCGCATGGTCGGCGGCCTCACCGTGCCCGAGATCGCTCGTGCCTTTCTGGTGCAAGAGACCACGATGGGCCAGCGGATCAGCCGTGCGAAGGCCAAGATCAAGGCGGCTCGCATCCCCTATCGGGTGCCGTCCGCGGACGATCTCCCCGCCCGCGTCTCCGGCGTACTCGCCGTCCTCTTCC
>JAWWOY010000405.1:0-5383 GCA_033851195.1 Kribbellaceae bacterium
CCGGTGCGTGACTTCGGGATCCCGCAGCGGTTCCTCGATCATGCCAAGCGGGCCGCGGTGCTAGCCGATATCGGTTTGACCGGCCAGGGGCTGGCCCGGGACGTGATAGAGATGATCGCGAGTCATCAGGGGGACGCGATCACCAGTGAGCCAGACACCGCAAGCGGCAGGCCCGGCGCCTGACCCGGAGGCGCCCGAGCCAGGGGCGCCTCAGCCGGGAGCGGTACGGGCGCGGTACTTCGGTGCGTCCCGCCGCCCACGAGGCAGGCGCCGCCGCGCGTGGCCGCTCCTGTTGTCGCTGGTGCTGGTCACCGGGGCAGTCGGCGGCGGGTTGGCCCTGCACTACTCGGGAACCGGCAACCTGCCCGGCGGACCGGCATCGTCCATCACCACCTCCGACAGCCCGACGATCGATGTGGCGGCCCGGTCGGCCGGGGTGGACAAGATGCTGGCCCGCCGTGCCGACGCGGTCCGCCGGCAGAACGAGGCCGAGTTCCTCGCCGACGTCGACCCGGGCAACAAGACGCTGCTGGCCGAGCAGCGGGTGCTGTTCGCCAACCTCCGGCAGTTCGGCTTCAGCCGTCTCAGCTATGAGCAGTTCCGGGAGCAGTTCGACCAATCGCTGGTGGACCGGTACGGCCCCTCGACGTACGTCGTCCAGGTGGTTATGAGCTACCAGATCCGGGGGATCGACCCGCTGCCGGTGCGCACCATGCTCGGCTACACCTTCACCCAGCGGCCGGACGGGCGCTGGATGCTGGTGGACGACAACGATCTGGACCACTCGCTGCCACGTGGCTCGCATCAGGAGGCCTGGGATATCGGCTCGGTGCTGGTCCGGCGCGCACCGCGGGTACTGGTCGTGGTGGAGCGTGGCGCGAACCAGTTGGCGAACAGCCTGTTGGTGATGGCAGGCAGTGCGGTGAAGGCCGTGAGCAAGCGGTGGCCGGGCGGCTGGACCGGTTCGGGCGTCGTGATCGCGCTCGACGACAAGGTTGTCCGCGGCGCCGACTACACGCAGCCCAAGAACGCCGAGGACGCCCTGGCGATGGCGACCTGGGTCTACCGCACCCTGCCGGGCGAGGTCACCAGCGAGGGGGAGCGAGCCGACTCCTACGTGGTGATCAACCCGCGTAACCGGGCCAGGGTCGACGCCCGCGTGCTGGCCCACGAGTTCACCCACGTCGCCACCGCCCGGTACGGCCCCTATGCGCCGCGCTGGCTGGTCGAGGGCGCGGCGACGTACATCGAGTTCCTGCCGATGGACGGCGCGAGGGATCTGGCGCTGGACAAGTACCGGACCCAGATGCGCAGCACGTACCTCGCGAAGGCGAAGCGCCTGCCGACCGACGCGTCGTTCTTCGAAGACACCACCAGCTCCTATCCGCTGGCGTGGCTGGCAGCCGACTTCCTGTTCCGCCGGTTCGGTGCGACCGAAGTAGGCACCTTGTACCAGGAGATCGCCGCGCTGGGCTTCAGCCAGAGCGCGCGGGACAGGATCATGCTCGAGCACGTCGGGATGACCGAGGCAGGCCTGTTCAAGGCACTCAAGGCAGCACCGTCGTAAGCCGTCGGCTGGACCGGTACGGCGGAAAAGTCGTTGAACTCCGGCGTGTTGGTGGCAACCGGGACGTGAACGAGTAGGGTTTGCCGCGCTGTGGCAGACGCGCGGACCGGAGGAATCGACCCGACGTGAGTGTGCAGGACACTGCTGCTGCGGCGGCGACCCGTGGGCCTCGCCAGTGGCTCGGCTTGGTGCTGGCCGTCGCGCTGGTGTCCGGCGGCGTGGCCTACGCGGTCGAGGATCGGCAGCAGGATGCGCGGCAGCACCCGGGCGCCACCGCGAGTCCGTTCCCGACCCAACCGAGCCCCTTGTCGAAGGCCGCCGCCGCAGTGGCCGCCCGCAGGCTTGCCGTCGACACCATCCTGCTGCGCCGGGCCAGGGCCGTCCGAACGGTCAACGAGAGGCTGTTCCTGCAGGACGTGGATCCGGCCAACGCGAAGCTGCGCCAGGCGCAGAAGGTGCTGTTCGCCAACCTGGTGGAGATCGGCTTCGGCGAGATCGGCTACAGCCGGGCCGAGGAGCGGTTCGACCCGGCGGCGGCCCGCGAGCACGGTTCCTCGACGTACTTGGTCCGGGTGTTGATGCGGTACCAGATCCCCCAGGTCGACCTGGCGCCGGTCAGCACCGAGCTGGGCTACACCTTCGTCAGCCGGGGCGGTCGCTGGGTGCTGGCGGACGACGACGACCTGGACAAGGACCTCGGGCCCGGCGCGCACCGGGAGCCGTGGGACCTCGGCCGGATCGAGGTCCGCCGCGGGCCGAGGGTGCTGGCGGTGGTCGAGAAGGGCGATACGTTGCGAGCCCAGGCCATCGTCACCGCGGCGACCGAGGGGCTGGCGGAGGTGACGGCGTACTGGCCGCGGAAGTGGCGCGGGTCGGTGCTGGTCGCGGCGCTGGACGACACCGAGGTGCGGGACGCGCGATTCGCCGACGAGGACGTGGAGTCGGCGGCCAGCACAGGCCCGACCTTCTCGTCGCTGCCCGGCCAGGACACCGCGGACGGTACGGTCGCGGGTGCTTACGTCATGATCAACCCGAAGGAACGCGACCGGGTCGACGAGATCCTGCTGTCGCACGAGATCACCCACGTCGCCACCGCGGACCTCGGCGGGTACGAACCGCTCTGGCTCGCCGAGGGCGCCGCGGAATACGTGTCCTGGCGGGGGATCGAGGCGATCAGCGGCCCCGGCCAGGTGAGCAAGTGGGAGCAGGATGTGATCGACCACTCCCTGCCGGCATTCAGCGCACTGCCGTCGGACTCGGGCTTCTACGACAAGAACACCGACGTGTACGGCGTCAGTTGGCTGGCCGTCCGCTTCTTGGTCAGGCAGATCGGCCTGAACCAGGTCGAGGACCTGTACGAGGACCTCGCCCGGAGCGGCACCGACCAGGCGTCGCGGGATCGCATCCTCCTCACCAGAACCGGCTTCACCGAGGCTTCACTCTGGCTGTCCCTGAAGGACTACCGACCGCAACGCTGAGGTGGTTGCCGAAGGAACTCGAATGTGGTGACGCAGGTCCCCAGGATCGTCCCGCCGGGCGCGCTGGCGAGGACGATGGCCGCCGTCACCTCGTGTGGCGGATTGACCTCTTGCCTCCAGGGAGGGCAGGCTTTTCGTGGATCCGTCAACGGATGAGGAGGCCCACAGATGAGCCTGTTGCGTACCAAGACGATCGAGCAATCGATCGCGGACACCGATGAACCCGAGTACCAGCTCAAGAAGCGCCTCACCGCTCTCGATCTGACCGTCTTCGGCATCGGCGTCATCATCGGCGCCGGCATCTTCACCCTGACCGGGCGCGCGGCCAAGGAGTTCGCCGGGCCTGGTATCGCGCTCTCCTTCGTGCTGGCCGCGATCTGTTGCGGTCTGGCCGCGCTCTGTTATGCGGAGTTCTCCTCGACCGTGCCGGTGTCCGGCTCGGCGTACACGTTCTCCTACTTCTCCCTCGGTGAGATCTTCGCCTGGATCATCGGCTGGGATCTGCTGCTGGAGCTGATGCTGGGGGCAAGCGTCGTCGCGCAGGGATGGTCCACCTACGCGGCCCTGTTCCTGCAAGAGATAGGCCTCGGCTGGCCGGACTCGATCGGCCCGAACAGCCACGTCAACGTGCTCGCAATGCTGCTGGTGATAGCGCTGACAATCCTGGCCACCATCGGCATCAAGGAGTCGCTGCGGGTCAACCTGGCGCTGGTCGCGGTGAAGCTGTTCGTGGTGCTGTTCGTCATCATCGCCGGCCTGTTCTACATGAAGGGCTCGAACCTGCACCCGTTCATCCCGCCGAGCGTGCCGGCCCCGGGTGGCGACGTCACCTTTACCACTCCGCTGTTCCAGGCGCTGCTGGGCTTCACCCCGTCGACCTACGGCTTGATGGGCCTGGTCTCGGCTGCGTCGCTGGTGTTCTTCGCGTTCATCGGCTTCGACGTGGTCGCTACCACGGCCGAGGAGGCTAGGAACCCGCAGCGGGACCTGCCGCGGGGCATCCTCGGCTCACTGGCCATCAGCACGGTGCTCTATGTGCTCGTCTGCATCGTGATCACCGGCATGGTGAAGTACACCGACATCAGCAGCGAAGCCGCGCTGGCGGAGGCGTTCCGCTCGGTCGGCCGGCCCGGGTTCGCCACCCTGATCTCGGCCGGTGCGGTGGCCGGTCTGACCACGGTCGTGCTGACCCTGATGATCGGCGCGGCTCGCGTCGTCTTCGCGATGAGCCGGGATCACCTGGTGCCGGCGAAGCTCGGCAAGACCCACCCCAAGTTCGGTACGCCGTACCGGCTGACTCTGGGCATCGGTGTGCTGGTCGCGCTCGTGGCCGGGCTGACGCCGATCGGCCAACTGGAGGAGATGGTGAACATCGGCACGCTGGCCGCGTTCACCCTGGTGTCGCTTGCGGTGCCGCTGCTGCGCCGCCGGCGGCCGGACATCAAGCGCTCCTTCCGGGTGCCGGGCAACCCCGTGGTGCCGATCCTGTCGGCCTTGATCTGCCTGTATCTGATGCTGAACCTGTCGCTGGAGACCTGGCTGCGGTTCGCGATCTGGATGGTGCTCGGCTTTGTCGTGTACGCGCTGTACGGCTACCGCCGCAGTCGCGTCGGCGAGACCGAGCGGACCGGCGAGAGCACCCGCGCCTGAAGCCGCATCGAAGCCGCGCTCGCGGTCTCCGAGCACCTGCCGGATCAGCCCGGAGATCGAGCGAGATCCAGGTCGCCAGATCCGGCAGCAGGGTGATGACGTCGCACCGCATCCGGTCGCGCAGCGCCTCGGTCGGTACCTCGTCGACCGGCGGCGGGCTCGATACGCAGCATCGGATCAGCCAACCAGAAATACCGGGCATCGTCGAAGCTATTGAGCGTTCTATCAGCGGTAGGATCCCTGCGGCGGGAAGGCATAGCAGGGTCTGTACCGCGCTGGCAAGGAGACCTGGACATGATCAAGCACCGAGGACACCTGGTGGCGGGCGTCACCGTGCTGGCTCTCGCCGGTACGGCGGTGATCGTGGCGCTCGAGCGGTCCGACAACGGTGCGCGGCATGGACCCAGAACAACCTTCGCTGTCGAGACCAAGCCGACCGAACTGCCGGCGGCTGAGAAGGCGGTCCGGCGAGTTCAGATCGACGGTCTGCTGGCGAGCCGGGCGAGGGCTGTGCTGAAGGGCGATCTGCTGGCCTTCCTGGCACCGGTCGACCCGAAGCAGCCGGCCCTGGTGGCCCGCCAGCGCACCCTGTTCGTGAACCTGCGAAAGTTCGGTTTCGCCAGCCTGCAGTACGCCGTCGCCGACGAGTGGAAGGCGCCGGCGGTGCGGGCCAAATACGGGCCGACGA
>JAWWOY010000438.1:0-2712 GCA_033851195.1 Kribbellaceae bacterium
GGCATGATCCGGTCGACCTTCACCGCCGGACCGCGGCGCGGCCGGGTGCTCGCGGCGAAGGCGGTGGTGCTCGGAGCCACCACCTTCGTGGCCGGCCTCGTCGCCAGCTTCGGAGCCTTCCTGCTGGCTAACCCGATCCTGGACTCGCATGGCTTCGCGGCACCGTCGCTGTCGGACGGCCCGGTGCTCCGTGCCCTCGTCGGTACCGCGGCACTGATGGCGGTGGTCGCCGTCCTCGCTCTCGGAGTCGGGGTGATCCTGCGGCACAGCGCTGGGGCGATCACCGTGGTCGTGCTGCTCCTGTTCATTCCGCAGATCCTGGCGAGCGGTATGCCGTTGTCGGCCGCACTGTGGCTCGGACGGATCACGCCCGCGGCCGGGTTCGCGATCCAGCAGACCGTCGAGCGGTACGACAGCGCGATCAATCCTTGGGCCGGCTTCGGCGTGCTCTGCGCGTACGCCGCCGCAGCGCTGGCCGCGGCGTACTGGCTGCTCCGCCGGCGGGACGCATGAGGCGCTCGATGCACGCCGAGTGGACGAAGTTGCGGACCGTGCGGAGCACCGGCTGGCTGGTCCTCGCCACGGTCGCGGCGATCGTCGCCGTCGCGACCATGGCGACCGGATCCATCGACACCTCCCACTGCCCGTCGCCGGTGGAGTGCTTCGAGGACACCACGAAGCTCAGCCTGACCGGTGTCTGGCTGGGGCAGATCACGGTCGTCGTCCTTGCCGTCCTCGCGATCACCAGCGAGTACGGCGACCGGGTGATCCAGAGCACCCTGACTGCGAACCCCCGCCGGGTGATGGTCCTGCTCACCAAGTCGGCCGTCGTCACCTTGACCGTGTTCGCCGCGAGCACCCTCGGAGTGCTCGGCTCGCTGCTGGCAGGCCGGATTCTCCTGCCAGGCAACGGATTCAGCGCGGCCAACGGCTACCCACCACTGTCCCTGGCCAACGGATCCACGGCGCGTGCCGCCGGCGGCACCGTCCTCTACCTCGGCCTGATCGCCCTGCTGAGCCTCGGGATCGCGACAGCGGTGCGAGACACCGCGGGCGCGATCATCACCGTCCTCTCCGTGCTCTACATTTTTCCGATCATCGCTGGGTTGATTTCCGACCCGCAGTGGCACGAACGGCTCCAGAAGTTCGCGCCGATGACGGCCGGCCTGAGCATCCAGGCCACCACCGGCCTCGACCGGCTGGCGATCGGCCCGTGGCCGGGACTCGGCGTACTGGCCGGCTACGCCACCGCTGCGATGCTGCTGGGCCTGCTCGTGTTCAAGCTGCGTGACGCCTGAGGTTCACGCACCCGTACGACGGCGGGCCAGGGCCGCGTCGCGGAGTCGCTCCAGCACGGCCTCAGTGGTCTCCCAGCCCATGCAGGCGTCGGTGACGGATTGTCCGTAGGTGAGCTCTCGCGTCGGGTCCAGGTCCTGCCGTCCCTCCACCAGGAACGACTCCAGCATCACCCCCACGACGGCGTGGTTGCCGCCCGCCACCTGCTCGCCGATCTCAGCCGCCACCTCCGGCTGGCGCCGGTGGTCCTTGCGGCTGTTGCCGTGGCTCGCGTCGATGACGACCCGCTCGGGCAGTCCAGCCTTGCGGAGCAGCTCCTGCGCACCGGCCACCGACCCGGCGTCGTAGTTCGGGCCGGAGTCGGAGCCGCGGAGCACCAGGTGGCAGTCCGGGTTCCCGCGGGTGTGCAGGATCGCCGGGGCCCCGTCGTGATCGATACCGGTGAACACATGCGGTACGGCGGCCGCCTTGATCGCGTCGACGGCGGTGCTGATGCTGCCGTCCGGCCGGTTCTTCATCCCGATCGGCATCGACAACCCTGACGACAACTGCCGGTGCACCTGGCTCTCCACCGTCCGCGCGCCGATGGCACCCCACCCGACGGTGTCGGCGATGTACTGCGGAGTGATCGGGTCGAGGAACTCGCACCCGACCGGCAGACCCTTCGCCAGCACCTCCAGCAGCAGTTTGCGGGCGGTCCGGAGACCGGTGTTGACGTCACCCGACCCGTCCAGGCCGGGATCGTTGATCAGGCCCTTCCAGCCCAGCGTCGACCGCGGCTTCTCGAAGTACACCCGCATCACCACGAGCAGCCCGTCGGACAACCGGTCCGCCACCGGCCTCAGGCGTTCGGCGTACTCGAGGGCAGCCTCGGCGTCGTGCACGGAACAGGGACCAACGACAACGAGTAACCGGTCGTCGGTGCCGTCAAGTATGTCGGTGACCGCCTGCCGCCCGGTGACGACGACCTCGGCGAGGCTTTCGTCCAAGGGCAGTTCGCCATGCAGCGACGTCGGCGTCACGAGCGGTACGACTTTCTCAATCCGTCTGTCGACGACCACGCCTGGCTGGCTGGATCGTGTGGCGGGCTGATGGATGGTGTTCATCGGTGGGGCCTTTCCGCCGGAGCTCCGCGGGGACCCGAGGACAGCGCCGGCTGGGACCGAGAAGAGGCAGGGACGGGTGTCCCTGCCTCGAGCCGGCTCTAGTTCGTGGGGCGAAGTCAGCAAGCAGCCGAGTCGCCCGGCACCAAAGCCGGCCACTCAAAAAACTGCCAATAGCTGCGCTTCACGAGTACGACGATACCCCATCACGCCCACATCACGCCCCGCCATGGGCCGTCATACGAGATCAGGCCCTCGATGCAGGTCGATTGCTGGCTGGAGTGCACAAAAGGGTCATTCGCCTGGGGCCGTT
>JAWWOY010000627.1:0-2981 GCA_033851195.1 Kribbellaceae bacterium
ATCTCCCGCTCTGCCCTGGTCGGGTAGTACTCCGGCAGTCTGGTGATCTCCTCGAACAGCTCGCTGCCGCGTGCGTCGTAGAACCACTTCGGCGCCAGCCACTTCGGATCGGCCGTCAGGCCCGCCCTGGCATCGGCGCGCAGGGCACGGGAGGCATAGTCCGGAGTCAGGTGGACGTCGATCATGGGGTCGATGGGGGTCACTGTCGTCCTTCCATCGCGAACTCCTCGAAGTGGGGAGCCAGCGGGGTGATAGCGAGCGTGGTTCGGGTTGCCAGCAGCAGGGAGTGGTCCGGTACGGGTTCCCAGCCGTCGTCGGGACCCCAAGGCTCGGAGCTCACCGCGACCGATTCCGCCGTACGACGGACCCAGTGCGAATGGGTCCAGGTGGTCGCGACGATCTGCTCGCCGTCGGTCAGCAACAGATTGAGCCGGGACTCGGGCGCGACCGCGGCCACCTCCGCCACCACCGACGCAGCGGCTTCGGCCGCGGACCGGCCGGCGTACATCCGGTCCTGGATCAAAGCCCAGAGCAGCGCCGAGTCCATCGGGGCGTCGAGCGTGAGCAGCTCGGACACCGGCAACTGCTCGGCCAGCTTGGAGACCGAGCCGGGCCAGCTGCTGACCAGACCGTTGTGGCTGAACAGCCAGCCGTCCCGGGTGAAGGGTGCGACCGCCTGTTCGGACAGCGGCATACCGATCGTGCCGTTGCGGACTGCGGCCAGCAAGGCGCCGGAGCGGATCGATCGGGCCAGTCCAGGAAGTGACTCGTCAGCCCAGATCGGCACACTCCGGCGATACCGGACCGGGGCGCCGTCCTGGTAGTAGCCGAAGCCGAAACCGTCAGCGTTGACGGAGCCACCGCCACGCATGTCCGTAGGCGCCCAGCTCTGCCGGTAGAGAGAGTGCGGCGGGTCAAGGATCAACGAAGCCAGCGGTACCGGCGGGCCGAGGTAGGCCAGATGACGGCACACGGATCAGCCCAACTCCTCAGCCCGTGCGTCGCGCGCACACCGGAAACCGGCGAAAATCTGTCGCCGGATCGGGTAGTCCCAGTTGCGGAAGGTGCTGCGCGTCACTACTTCGTCGGTGCCGAAGGAGCCACCGCGCAGCACCTTGTAGTCGCTGCCGAAGAAGACCAGCGAGTACTCGTCGTACGGGAAGGCCCGGAAGCCCGGGTACGGCTTGAAGTCACTGCTGGTCCACTCCCAGACGTCGCCGATCAGTTGCTCGATGCCCAGCGGCGACGCGCCAGCCGGGTAGGCGCCGACCGGAGCCGGTCGCAGGTGACGCTGGCCGAGGTTGGCGTACTGCGAGCCCGGGCTCTCGTCCCCCCACGGGAACCGCCTGGTCTGCCCGGTCGCCGGGTCCAACCGCGCGGCCATCTCCCACTCCTCCTCCGTTGGCAGCCGCTTGCCCGCCCAGGCCGCATAAGCCTCGGCCTCGTAGAAGCAGACGTGCATGACCGGCTCGTCGAGCGGCAGCCTCTCGCGATGGCCGAACCTCGTCCGCACCCAGCCCCCGTCGGCCTGCTCCCAGAATCGAGGCGCGACGAGCGAAGCCTTCTGCACGTGGGCCCAGCCGGCCTCGGACCACCAGCGCTGCTCTTCGTACCCACCATCGGTGACGAACCGCAGATAGTCGCCGTTGCTGACCGGCACGGTGTCGATCACGTACGGCGCTACGCGGACCGGGTGCGCGGGTCGCTCGTTGTCGAGGGCCCAGGGCTCGGTGGACGTGCCCATCACGAACTCGCCGCCCGGCACCAAGACTTCGGCGGCGGGCAAACGACGGCCGGCAGGCGGGGTCGCGGCGTCGAGCACGGGCTCGCCCGCGCGGAGCTGGTGGGTGGCCAGCATGGTCTCGTCATGCTGCTGCTCGTGCTGCACGATCATGCCGAAGGCGAAGGCGTTGTCGACCAGCCGCCGGCCCCCGGTCAGTTGGACGTGGTCCAGCACGTCCAGCACCTTTTCCCGCACTTCACCGACGTACGCGCGGGTCTCGCCCGGGCCGAGCAGCGGCAACGACGGGCGATCGGCGCGGGCATGCATGAAGGCGTCGTACAGCTCGTCGATGTCCTGCCGGACGGGCTCGCGGCCGCCGACGTCGCGGACCAGCCAGAGCTCCTCCTGGTTGCCGATGTGGGCGTAGTCCCAGATCAGTGGCGACATCAGCCGGGAGTGCTGCCGGATCAGGTCGTCGGTGTCGACCGCATCGGTCAGCTGCACGGTCCGGGACCGCGATCGGTTCAGCTGCTCGGCGACGAAGGCGCGCAGCCCCTCGGCGGACAGCTCGGACAGTTGGTGAGTCATGACGCTTGCCCTCCGTGGACAGTACTGACGGGAAAATCGGTGCGGCGGTGCAGCTGGGTGCTGATCTCGGTGACCAGCTCCAGGGCGACGCCGGTGCGGTCCAGGGCCCCGACGCCCAGCTCGACCAGGTCACGGGCGGATTGCCGGACGAGCTTGTCCTCCAGCCCCTCCCGTGCGGCCGGGAACCAGCGGCCGGCGGCCGGCTCAGCGGCTGCCAGTGCCTGGTCGGTCATAGCCGGGTCGGACATCAGCGCCGCCAGCAGCAGGGTCGGGGCGATCCAGCCGTCGCCTGCTTGGGCGTCGAGATAGCGGACCTCCAGATACCCACGCGGCCGGACCGGCGGGAACAGGGTGGATAAGTGGTACTCGAGGTCGTCGTACGTGGGCCGGTCGTCCGGCAACGCCCCGTCGGCCCAAGCGCCGAAGGTCAGCCCGGCCGGTGCGTGCCACGAATCACCGCGACGGAGGCACAGCACCGGCGCCTCCATCGCCATCCGCGCCCAGGCCTGGGCGGGATCACCATCCAGCAAGGGTGGTTCGGTGAAGGGCGCACAGGTCCCGAAGGTGGCCTCTGTCCGGGCCGAGGCCCAGCCGGTGTCCGCCCCGTTCCGGACCCGCGAGTTGGCGAACAGCCCGACCAGTGCCGGACCGAGGTCGTGCAGGGCCCGCC
>JAWWOY010000498.1:0-3513 GCA_033851195.1 Kribbellaceae bacterium
GCCGCGAAACCTCGACTTGCCGCTTCAACTCGCCGTTTTGATTCGATCGGTACGGCGTGTTCGCGCGGCAAGTCGCGGCTGTCCCGGCACGTCGAGACGGGAAGTGGCCGGCCGGCACCCTCGGCCAGGTGGTCGCGACCAGCCGCGTGCCGGGGATCGCCCGGCTGCGGCCGCGTTGGAGTCACGCCGGGCTGTGAGCCGTAGAGCTCGGCCGCCAATGGCAGTTGAGCCGTCGTACGAGGTCGGCGGGCCGGGGCATTCCGATTGCTGGCTGGGTGGTGGACGAGGTGGGGTGGCGGGTCATCTTTGTGCATGGCCCGGTCAGCCCGTGCCGGTGCCGGTGGCTGGGTGGTGCACAAGGTGGGGCGGCTGGTCGGCCTTTGTGCGCGGTTCAGTCGGTCCGGGCCGGTGCCGACGGCGGGGCGGTGCACACAGAGTGGGAGACAGCGCGCGGAGCCACGCCGCGGATAGGGCAGATGAGCCGGAAGGCCTTTCGCGCGGTTCGTCGGACCTGGTGCGGGCCAGTCAGCCGGGCGGGGTTGTCCACAGGGTGGTCGCGGGGTGGCGGCGGCGTGGGGGTAGTGGCGTCTAGGGTCGGGGACATGGCTGAACCGGGACTGGCAATGCTTTCCGACGAGCGAGCGGCAACCGCTGCGGGTGTGATCCGCGCGATCGCCGGCGACAATGCGCTGCTGCGTGAGGACCAGCAGACCGCGGTTGCCGCCCTCTGCGAGCCGAGTGCACGGGTCCTGGTCGTGCAGGCGACCGGCTGGGGCAAGTCGGCGGTCTACTGGGCGGCGACCGCGATCCGCCGGTCGGAGGGCGCCGGTCCGACGCTGGTGGTGTCGCCCTTGCTGTCCTTGATGCGGGATCAGGTTGCTGCCGCCGCGCGGGCGGGCCTGCGTGCAGCCACCTTGAACTCCTCCAACTTCGACGCGTGGTCCGGTATCGAGCAGGACCTTCGCTCCGGCGCCATCGACGTACTGCTGGTGTCTCCTGAGCGGCTGGCCAACCCCGGGTTCGGGCGGCGGGTGCTGGATGGGCTTGCCGGCCAGATCGGTCTGCTGGTGATCGACGAGGCGCATGCGGTATCGGACTGGGGGCACGACTTCCGGCCTGACTACCGGCGGGTGTCGGAGGTATTGCAGAAGTTGAACCCGCAGACGCCTGTACTGGCGACCACAGCGACGGCCAACGCGCGGGTGACCGACGACGTCGCGCACCAACTGGGGGAATCGACGCTCGTGCTGCGCGGTCCACTCGCGCGGTCGAGCCTGCAACTGTCGGTCGTGAATGCGCTGTCGCCGCTGGACCGATTCGCGTGGGTCGTCGACCACCTGCCGAAACTGCCGGGCTCGGGCATCGTCTACACACTGACGGTCTCGGATGCGCAGCGACTGGCTGCCGCGATCCAGGAGGTGCACGGCCCGGCTGTCCCGGTCGCGGCATACACGGGTGGGCTGGAGGCAGCCGAGCGGGAGAACCTCGAGGATGCCCTGCGCGACAACGAACTGAAGGCACTGGTCGCGACGTCCGCGCTCGGCATGGGGTATGACAAACCTGACCTGGGATTCGTCGTGCATGTCGGTTCGCCGCCGTCCCCGGTGTCCTATTACCAGCAGGTCGGGCGTGCCGGCCGCGGCATCGACCATGCCGTGGTGGCGCTGCTGCCGTCGGACGCCGATTCAGGTGTCTGGGACTACTTCGCGACCGCGACGATTCCCGTCCCGGACCAGGTGAACCGGCTGCTCCAGGGCCTCGAGGCGTACGGTCCGGATCAACCGGCGACGGTGCCGTCGTTGGAGGCCGAGACGGGGCTGCGCCGAGGCCGCGTCGAGTTGATGCTGAAGCAGTTGGCGGTCGACGGCGCGGTGGAGCGCGTCGAGCGCGGCTGGGTCCGGACCGCCGCCGACTGGTCCTTCGATGCCGAGCACTATCAGGGCATCGTGGCGGTCCGGCATCGCGAGGCCGACATCATGCGCGCTTACACCCGCGGCGATCGGTGCCTGATGCAACTGCTGCAGGAGTCCCTGGATGACCCCTCGGCGGAGCCGTGCGGCCGTTGCTCGGTCTGTCTCGGTCTGCTGCCCGAGCCACTCACCGCCGGGCCCGATCCGGAGACGGTGAAAGCAATCACCAGGCTGCTCCGGGGGGAGACGCACGTGCTGGAGCCCCGCAAGATGTGGCCGGGTGGTGCGTTCGGCGCCAAGGGCCGGATCCCTCCCGCGCTGATGGCCGAACCAGGCCGATCCATCGTGTACGCCGACGCCCCCGAATGGCGCGAGGTGATCCGGTCGACCTTCAGTCAGGAATCCACCGAGGACCCGGCCGGGCTGGATGCGCTCAAGGTCGGCTGCGTGGCGGCACTGTCACGTTGGCGCGACGCCTGGTCCCGACGACCCGAGGTGGTCGTCACGCTGCCGGCGGCCGGGTTCCGTCAGCTGACGACCGAGGTGGCGAATCACCTGGCGGAGATCGGCCGGCTGGAGCGTGCGGAGCTGACCGTGAGTTCGGCAGGCTTTGACGACGGCTTGTCCTCCGCCGAGGAGGCGAAGGTCTGGCGTGACGGCATCAGTATCGATCCCGGGACGGCCCAGGCGATCAGCGGCCGCTCGGTGCTGCTCGTGGTGGACGCGTCCTCGTCGCAATGGCCGATCACCGTGGCTGCCGCCAAGCTGCGGGAAGCGGGTGCCTACGCGGTCCTGCCACTGTTGCTGCACCGACGGCCGTAACCGCTCGCATCAGCTGGTTCGGACAGCCTCAGGCTCGCGCGGACCGGTCTCGACGAAGGTCTTGAGGTCGGAGAGGAGCCTCGTCCAGCCGTCGCCGATCGTCGCCCTGATAGCGCTGCCGGGCTCGAAGCCGCCGTGGATGACAGTCAGCTTCACCTGTTCCCCGACCGGCTCAAGATCGAAGCTCACCCTCGACAGCGGCTCCTTGCTGGTCGCGGCGAAGTCCTCGTCGGTCATTTCGACGGCTTCGGCGAACTCGGGAGTGATGGTGTGCCAGCTGAAGGCAAGCCGGCGGTACGGGTCGTGCTCCAACACGACCTGATCGGGGCCGGCCATCGTCACATCTCCCATCTTCCAGGTCATCGACGACCCGACCTGCCAGTCCGTCTGGTGCGTGACCCCCCAATACTGCTGGGTGAAAGCAGGGTCGGTCAGCGCCTGCCAGAGACGCTCCGGGGTGGTGTTGATGTAGGTCGTGTAGACGAAGTCGTTCTCGGTCATGGAATCGCGCTCCAATGCTGTCTTGAGGTCGGCGAACAGTTGCACCCGCCGGCGGTCGTACTGCTTGATCCAGCGGTCGGTGATGGCGTTGATGGGCTCGGCGTTCAGATAGTGCAACTTCTCCCGGCCGCGCCACACCGTGGTCACCAGGTTGGCCGCCTCGAGCACCGCCAGATGTTTGCTGACAGACTGGCGCGCCATTTCCAGGCCGGCGCAAAGCTCGCGCAGGCTCTGGCCGTCGTGGCCGTTCAGGCTGTCGAGCAACCGGCGCCGACTCGGA
>JAWWOY010001120.1:0-2644 GCA_033851195.1 Kribbellaceae bacterium
CCGGTGCGGCGACCATCGACCTGAACTCGCCCGAGGCCAAGATCGACGTCACCAAGGCCGGGGACGCGGTCGCCGCATTCTGCGCGGAGGTGTCGGCCAATGATCCCGCGGTGACGAACTGCGGGACCTCGCAACTCGATGACCAGCACCTGCAGGTGAAGGTCAGGATCGACAACAAGACAACGTTCCTGGGCATGATCGGCATCCAGAACCTGGCCGCCAACGGGGTGGGCGAGGCACACGCGGAACAGGGCGTCAAGAAGGCCGACGAGACCCCCAAGGTCCCACCGATCCTTGTCAGCCAGGTCAGCGAGGGCCCAGGCGCGCCGCTTATGTCGACGGCCGTGCCTCCGACCCTGGACATCCCGTGCCCCACCTGGACGATCGGATCGCCATCGCCAACGCCGACGGGGATCCCCCCGTTCCCGTTCCCGCCGACCTGTTTGCCGACCGCCATCCCGACTGACACGACTGCGCCCTCAAGCGGCCCAACGACCGGTGCGCCTCCGACCACTAAGCCGACCAGCGGCGGTGGGGGTCATGGGAGCACGACGGCTCCCAGGAACTCAGTGCCGCCGAGCGGTGGGGGATGAGCTCGACGATGTGCCTGTTTCCCCCGAATCAGAAGGAGTTCCCGTCGTGCGACGTCTAGGCGTTCCAGCGGCCGTCCTGACCGCGGCGATGCTGTTGGCCGGCTGTGGAGGCGGTGGAGCCAACAAGGGCGGGATGCCGGTGCCCGTCGGTGGCGACAGTTCAGCTAGTACGCCGGGCACGCCTACCAAGTCAGGCGAGAAGCCGACCACCAAGCCGACCGAGCCGGCCAAGACAAAGGCTCCGTCCTCAGGCGCCCGGGTCATCGTGGTGCCGGGGAACTTTGCCTCGAATCCCGCCGTCCAAGCGCTCGTGAACAAGTACCCGCTGTACTACCGGGCCCTGGTCCAGCGAAACTCGAACATCATCAAGACGAGCTTCCCGGCCTTCTTCTACGCCGATACCGCCGTCAACATCGACGCCGCGAAGACGAGTGGTTGGGTGATGCGCCCACCGGGCAGCGTTGTTGTGGTCGGGGTGACCCAGCAGCCATACGGCGTGGTTCGCGTCAACACCTGCCGGTCGCAAACCATGCAATGGTGGAATCCGAAGGCCCGCAAATGGGTGGTCCTGGCCCCCCACGGGACGGCGGAGGCGATCGACATGGTGCGCACCGGACTGGGATGGGCCATGTATCGCATGGTGCGGCCGGTTCCGAAAGGCATCAACTGCTCGAGGGTGCACTATCCCGCCTAGATCAGAACGCACGTAGTGGCCACGGCACGTTTCGAATTCAACGGGCATGATGCCCCCGACCGGCGATAACCTTCTAACAGGACCAGTGTCAGGAGTGAGGATGCGCAACCGGGTAGCCCGTGGGTTCATTGCCCTGAGCACCGTGCTCACTTTGCTGATCACCCTCCCCGCGCCGACCGCGAGCGCCGACACCATTCAGCACGGCGACCGGGTCTGCAACATGTACGTGAACGCGAACGGCTTCGGCGCGTACTGCAGCAACGGCCAGGTCGGCAGCGGCGACGCCCCGCCACCGTGGAAGGACCGGATACCGCCGGGTGGCGTCTTCATCCCGTGCCGGGACTTTCCGGTGCCGAACGGAATCCGGCTGCCGCCGCCGCCCGGAGGCAAGACGTGGGTGCTGCGGCTAACGATCGTCGACTACGACCTCAACTCGAACTTTGGCGGGCCGAACGCGCACCTGGAGCGCGCGATTGTGCCGGTCTCAGAAGCGGAACGCGAGCAGTGCCGCGTGATGCCCTACATGGAGCAGTTCTGGACCCGCTTCGATGAGGCCTACCCGGATCCCATCCTGCTGGTGAATCCGACGTATACGCCTCGGGTCAACGTCCCGGCGTACTTCGCGCTTGCGCCAGAGACCTCGTACGTTCTCAAGAACTTCGGCACCGACCTCGACATCGCGTACTACGGTCCGGGCGAGCGGCTGACTATGCGCGCGATGGTGACCCGGCTGACGGTTGACCCGGGCGACGGGACCGGGGAGTTCGAATGCCTCGGGGGCACCCTTCCGATCGGCTCTGACGGTTATGACGAGAGCCAGGACCCGTTCCACCAGGCAAGCACATGCAGCCACATCTACAAGCGGTCGAGCGCCAAGCAACCCGACGGCATGTACACAGTCAAACTCACGATCCACTGGCAAGTCTCCTACTGGCGGAACAAGCAGGACTGGACACGGGTCGGTGAGGCTGAGGTGCACGCGGTGCAGCGGTTGCCGGTGCAGGAAGTTCAAGCTATTGGTGGTTGATGTGAGGCCGATGGAGGGACCACGATGGTGAAGACGGGTGCGCCGGTTCGGTCGGCACGACTGCCGCAGCGGCGGTCGGGGAGTGCGGCCGCGGACAGGCTGAAAGGCTTTGTTTCGCTGCTGGCGATCCTGGTGATCGTCGGTGGGGTTCCGTATGTCCTGCTGAAGTTCTTCGGCACGCCCTGGCCGGACAAGATGCCGAACCGGGACGTGCTCTTCAGCGAACTCAGCGCCGAGACGGTACTGGGCATCATCGCGTTCTTCATCTGGGTGGCCTGGCTGCACTTCGTGATCTGCCTGATCGCCGAGGCGGTCACGGAAGTCCGCGGC
>JAWWOY010000517.1:0-2621 GCA_033851195.1 Kribbellaceae bacterium
CCGGTGCGGCGACCATCGACCTGAACTCGCCCGAGGCCAAGATCGACGTCACCAAGGCCGGGGACGCGGTCGCCGCATTCTGCGCGGAGGTGTCGGCCAATGATCCCGCGGTGACGAACTGCGGGACATCGCAGCTCGATGACCAGCACCTGCAGGTGACGGTCAGGATCGACAACAAGACAACGTTCCTGGGCATGGTCGGCATCCAGGACCTGGCCGCGAACGGGGTGGGCGAGGCACACGCGGAGCAGGGCGTGAAGAAGGCGGACGAGACGCCCAAGGTTCCGCCGATCTTCGTGGTTCCGACGAGTGACGGCCCCGGCTCGATCCTCAGCTCCACTGCTGTTCGGCCGCCGATCGACGTACCGTGCCCGACCTGGACAGTCGGCTCGCCGTCGCCGACGCCGACCTGGACGCTGTCGATCCCCTTCCCGATCACCTGCTCGCCGAATGTCACGCCGAGCCCGACCGACAGCCCGTCGCCCAGCACGCCGCCGACCAGTGCCGGCGGCGGACCGGCTGCCCCTGTCGCGCCAAGGAACTCGGTGCCGCTTGGTCTCGGGGGATAGCGACCCCACCATGCTCGTCCCTGCTGCCAAAGGAGTTTCCGTCGTGCGACGTCTTTGCGTTCCAGCTGCCGCGCTGGCTGCCGTGTTGTTGCTGGCCGGCTGCGGTGGCGGCGGGACGAACGACGGTGGCATGCCAACCCCGGCAGGTGGTGGTGACGACAGCACCAGCACGACGGGCACACCCACACGTGACGCGTCGCCGTCCAAGCCCACCGCGGTGCCGACCAGGACTGCGGCGTCGCCGAAGGCCGAGGTCATCGTGGTGCCGGGGAAGTTCGGCGGGAACCCTGCCGTCCAAGGACTCATGAGGATGTACCCGACCTACTTCCGTGCGCTGGTCGCCCGGGACGACAAGATCGTCAGGAACACGTTCCCCGGCTTCTTCTACGCGGACACGGCCATCGGGATCAACGAGGCGAAGCGGAACGGCTGGGTGATGAGGCCACCCGGCAGCATCGTCGTCGTCGGGACGGAACAGCAGCCGTACGGTGTGGTGCGGCTGAGGACCTGCCGCTCACAGACCACGCAGTACTGGAATCCGAAGACGCGGCGATGGGTCAAGGTGACTCCGAAGGGCTCGCCCGAGGTGTACGACATGGTCGAGACAGGGCTCGGCTGGATGATGTACCGCCTGCTGACGCAGATCCCCAAGCCTTACAGCTGCGCAGGTGTGCGCTATCCGGCCTAGCTGAGGGTGGTCGAAGGCTGGCGGGAACATGTTTTCGGCGGGCATGATGCCCCCGGTCAACGGTAACCTTTCGACTAGGACGAAATTCTGGAGTGAGGATGCGCAATCGAGTGGTTCGCGGGCTGCTTGCTTTGGGCACCGTGCTCGCCCTCCTGCTGGCGGTGCCCGTCTCGACTGCGAGCGCGGGCGGGAAGGAAACGGTCCACCGCGGCGACCGCGTCTGCAGCATGTACGTGAACTCGAACGGCTTCGGCGCCTATTGCAGCAACACGACCAGTGGGGGCACGGGCGGACATCTCCCCACCTGGCGCGAGCTGATGCAGGGACCGATCTTCATCCCGTGCCGTGACTTCCCGATTCCGGACGGCATCACGCTTCCCCCGCCCCCGGCGGGAAAGACCTGGGTGCTGCGCCTGACGATCGTCGACTACAACCTCGATCAGTACGACGGCGGCGACAAGGCACATATCGAGCGCGCGATCGTGCCGGTCTCGGACGCGGAGAAGCAGCAGTGCCCGAGGGTCGGGTACATGGATCGCTTCTGGAACGACTTCCGCGAGGGCTACCCGGCCCCGGTCCTGCTGGTGAATCCGACGTACACGCCCCGCGTGAACGTGCCCGCGTTCTTCGCCCTGACGCCGGAGAGTTCGTACATCCTCAAGAACGGCCCGACGGACCCTGACAGCATCTACTACGGGGGCGGGCACAACCTGACCATGCGGGCGCTCGTCAGCCAGATGATCATCGATCCGGGCGACGGAACGAAGCCGTTCAGCTGCTTGATGGGTACGACGAGGATCGACGACAACGGGTACGACCCGAACAGTGACCCGTTCCACCAGATGAACATGTGCAAGTACGTCTACAAGCGGTCGAGCGCCAATCAGCCCGACGGCATGTACACGGTAAAGCTGACCATCGTCTGGCAGGTCGACTACTGGCGTGGCGAGCCTGGCTGGACTTTTGTCGGTAATGCTGAGGTGCACGCGGTGCAGCGGCTTCCGGTGCAGGAAGTCCAGACGATCGGTGGCTGAGGTCGGGGCTATGGAGGGACGACGATGGTGAGGACCAGTGAGCCGGTGCGGTCGGCCAGGCTGCCGCAGCGGCGGTCGGGGAGTGCGGCCGCGGACAGGCTGAAAGGCTTTGTCTCGCTGCTGGCGATCCTGGTGATCGTCGGTGGGGTTCCGTATGTCCTGCTGAAGTTCTTCGGCACGCCCTGGCCGGACAAGATGCCGACCCGGGACGTGCTCTTCAGCGAACTCAGCGCCGAGACGGTACTGGGCATCATCGCGTTCTTCATCTGGGTGGCCTGGCTGCACTTCGTGATCTGCCTGATCGCCGAGGCGGTCACGGAAGTCCGCGGC
>JAWWOY010000532.1:0-7305 GCA_033851195.1 Kribbellaceae bacterium
AGGATGGCGGGGTGGATGCCGCGGGCGATCTCGCGTAGCTCTTCGAGCACGCCGTCCAGCTCGCCGGCTACGCCGTCCAGCTGCTGCATCAGCTCTCCGGCCTCGGGTGGGGCCGCCGCCTTCGCGGCGCGCAGTTGCAGGGCGAGGGAGACCAGGTGCTGCTGCGCGCCGTCGTGCAGATCGCGTTCGATGCGGCGTCGGGTGGCGTCGGCGGTGGCCACGATCCGGGCCCGTGAGGTGGTCAGCGCGGCCTGACTTTCGGCGTTGGCGATCGCGGTGGCCGCCAGCTCGGTGAAGCCGGCCAGCCGCTCCTCAGTGACCGCCGGCAGCGGCTGGTCGAGCGTGGACGACACGATCATGACACCCCACAGCCGGCCCTCGACGCTGATCGGCACGGCGACCCCAGCGCGGACGTCCAACTCGCGGGCGGTCTCGGCGACCGGGCCCGAGGCACCGGCGTAGTCGTCGATCCGCGCCGCCCGGCCCGTCTGGAACACCAGGGCGTGCAGGTTCCGCCCGCCGAGGCTCCACCGGGTGCCGACGGGGAAGGCAACGCCGGTGCTGCTCCACGCGGCGACCACCCTGATTGCGCCGTCGGGGTCGTACCGGCTCATCACCGCGTGGTGGGCGTGCAGCAGCCGCCCGGCCTCCTCGGTGACCGCGGCGAGCACCTCCTCCGGCGATGCCGCGCTGGCGACCAGCGTCGCCACCCGCCGCAGCGCGGCCTGCTCGTCGGCGAACCCGCCCAGCTCCACGCGGGACTGCGCGTTGGCGATCGCGGTCGCGGCCAGCTCGGTGAAGCCGGCCAGCCGCTCCTCGGTGCACGCCGGCAGCGCTTCCTCCCACGTGGACATCACGATCATGGCGCCCCACAGCCGGCCCTCGACGCTGATCGGCACGGCGACCCCAGCACGGACGCCCCTCTCGTTGGCCGCCTCGGCGGGATCGCCCGAGACGTCGGCGTAGTCGTCGATCCGTACTGCCCGGCCTGTCTCGAACAGCAGCGTGTGCAGGTTCCGCCCCCCGAGGCTCCACCGGGTGCCGACGGGAAGGGCATCGCTGGTGCTGCTCCACCCGGCGACCACCCTGATCGCGCCGTCGGGACGGTACCGGCTCATCACCGCATGGTGGGCGTGCAGCAGCAGCCCGGCATCCTCGGTGACCGCGGCGAATACCTCCTCCGGTGCTGCGGCGCGGGCGACCAGCGTCGCCACCCGCCGTAGCGCGGCTTGTTCGTCGGCGAACCCGCGCAGTTCCATGCGGGCCTGCGCGTTGGCGATCGCGGTGGCGACCAGCTCGGTGAAGCCGGCGAGCCGCTCCTCGGTGCCTGCCGGCAGCGGCTCCTGCGTAGACCCCACGCCCATGGCGCCCCACAGGCGCCCCTCGACGCTGATCGGCACGCCGACCCCAGCGCGGAGGCCGAAGTCGCGGAGGGCCTCGGCGGGCGGGCCTGAGGCGTTGGCGTAGTCGTCGATCCGCGCGGCTCGGCCGGTCTGGAACACCAGCGTGTGCAGGTTCCGCCCCCCGAGGCTCCACCGGGTGCCAACGGGGAAGGCAACGCCGGTGCTGCTCCACGCGGCGACCACCCTGACCGCGCCGTCAGGGCCGTACCGGCTCATCGTCGCGTGGTATACGTGCAGCAGGCGCCCGGCCTCCTCGGCGACTGCGGCGAACACCTCCTCCGGTGCTGCCGCGCGGGCGACCAGCGTCGCCACTCGCCGCAGCGCCGCCTGCTCCCCGTTGATCCGGTGGGCACGGGTTCGCCCCGGCAAATCAGACATCACAGCGAGCGTACTTTTCCTGGTCAAAAGGGCCGGTTTGCGCTTCTGCGGGCCCGGGCGACAGGCGCTCCGGACGCGGGAATGCGGCCGCTCGGTGGGTCTGCGTATCGGCGTTCGGCGGTGACCGTTAACGCTGTCTGGCAGCGGTTTAGCGTGCCGACGGACCGTGCCGAACGCTGCCAGACCCTGGCGGATGAGAGCCACTTTGAGACCCTCGCGCAGATGCCTCGGCCAGCCTAGATGTCTCATCGCGTCGCCCAGGGCAACCCCGACGGTTCCGCCTCCTCTTCCGACAGCCGGCCAAGAGAGCCCGAGTTCCGCCGCCACGCCGACAAACTGCGCGCCGCCAGGACCGCAACCGCCCCAGCGCCGCCGACGCAGACCGGGGATGGAGAGCTGCTAGCCCGTGCAGCTTTAGTGGTTTGGGGGATATGGAGCAACCGCAAAGTCGACAGCATCGTGCGAGGAGTCCAGCAGCCTCCGAATGCTTGTGCCGACAACCATCTGCCGGAAGTAGCACGGATGAACCTCGACGGGCAGATCGGGGTACGGCACGGAGACACACCGCCCGCCATCGGCTCGTTCGTAGAGGAGATAGATGACTGGCGAAAGGCCGCCCACCCCGGAAGGGCGTCCGGGGAGTCTCTTTGCGCGGCGGTCGTTCCTTCGGGGCGCAGCCGCCGTCGGCCTGGCCGGAGCGGCCGCCGATAGCCTGCTGGGCAGCGAAATGGCGTACGCCGACACCGCGCCCGCCGCCGGTGCAGTGCCGTTTTTCGGTGAGCACCAGTCCGGCATCACCACGGTGCCGAAGACCGCCCAGCCGCAGGGGATTTTCGCCTCCTTCGACGTGATCGCCAAGGACCGCCGCGAGCTCACCGACCTGTTCCGTACCCTCACCAGCCGGGCCCGCTTCCTCACCAAGGGCGGTCCCGCGCCGAAATCGGGGCCTCATTCACCGAGTTCCGGCCTCCTCGGTAACACGGTGGTACCGGACGGTCTGACCGTGACCGTCGGTGTCGGGGCGTCTCTGTTCGACCACCGCTTTGGGCTGGTGGACAGCAAACCAGCAGAGCTGGTCACCATGAAAGCCTTTGCCCACGATCATCTCAACCCCGCCGAATGCAATGGGGATCTGAGCCTGCAACTGTGCGCCAACCACAACGATGTGCTGATGAACGCGCTACTCGACATCCAGGCCCACACCAAGGGCGCGATGCGGCTGCGCTGGAGCATCGATGGGTTCCGCCCCCCGCCCCGGCCGTCCGGAACCCCCCGTGATCAGCTCGGCTTCCATGACGAAGTCGCCGATCACTTCATCAAGGATGCGAAGAACGGATACAGCCAGTTCGTCTGGGTACATCCGGGTGCGCCGGAGCCGGCCTGGACCGTCGGCGGCAGCTACCAGGTGATCCGCATCGTCCAGTTCCATCTCGCCGCGTGGGACCGGGTGCCGGAGGCCGAACAGGAAAAGATCATCGGCCGTCACAAGGTCAGCGGCGTACCGCTGAATGGTGGCACCAACGAGGACTCCCCAGTGGTCTACGACCCGGCAGGCAAGGTCATCCCGTTCAATTGCCACATCCGCCTCGCCAATCCGAAGACGGCTCAGGTGCCTCCCGTCCACATCTGGCGTCGCAGCTACCAGTACATCCGCGCTCCCCGGGTCGAGGGACAACTGGACGCCGGGCACGCCTTCTGCTGCTACCAGAGCAAGCTCCGCACCTATATCGACATGCAGCAGAGGCTGGAAAACGAGATGCTGGTCCCATTCCTCAACCCGACCGGGGGCGGCTACTTCTTCGCACTGCCCGGTGTGGCCAACGACCGCGACTACTACGCCCGCAAGCTGCTGACCTGACTGGGCTACTTCGCGTACGGCCGGGACGGTGTCGGATCACGCTCACAGGTACGGCCGACCCATATCGCGCTGCGGCGGACGGTGTGCGTGGATCGCCGCAGCTGAGTTCGATGACGGCGTCGCGGCCACCAACCTGCTGCTGCTAGCTGGCTGGCCGGTGTCCTGACGCGGGAATGCGGCCGCTCGGTGGGCGGCCGCATTCCCTAATGTGAGGAGCTACGTCTGGGTCAGCCGGTCGGGTTCCCGTTGTCCGAACCGAGCTTGGCCTTGGTGGTCTGGCCGGTCTGCGAGCCACGGGTGTAGGTGATCGTGACCTCGTCGTTCGGGCGGTGCGAACGGACTGCGGCGACCAACGCGTCCCCTGACGCAATCGCCTTACCGTTGATGGCGGTCACTACATCGCCCGCCTTCAATCCGGCTTTGCCCGCCGCACCGCCCGCCGTCACCTCGCCGATGGTCGCTCCTTGCTGGAGCCCGTCGGAAGACTGCGCGTCGCCGACCTGGACGCCGAGCCTTGCGTGGGTGGCCTTGCCCTTGGCCACCAGCTCGTCGATGATCGGCTTGGCCTGGTCGATCGGGATTGCGAAGCCCAGGCCGATGCTGCCGCCTGCGGATTGTCCCGATCCGCCGGCGGTCTTTATCGCGGAGTTGATTCCGACCACCTGGCCGGCGAGGTCGATCAATGCGCCGCCGGAGTTTCCGGGGTTGATGGCGGCGTCTGTCTGGACGGCCGGGAAGACCGTGGTGCTGCTCTGCTGCGCGTCGCCCGAGGTCACCGGCCGGTTCAGCGCCGAGACGATGCCGCTCGTCACGGTCGCCTCCAGGCCGAACGGCGAACCGATCGCGACGACGCTCTGCCCGACGCCGAGCGAACCGCTCTTTCCGAGGACGGCCGGCGTCAGATCCTTGGCATTGGCCCGGATCACCGCGAGGTCCGTCAGTTCGTCGGTGCCGACCACAGTTGCGGACACGGTCCGGCCGTCGTTCAGCATCACTGAGAGCGTGGCGCCACTCCCGGCGCCGGACACGACGTGGTTGTTGGTGACGATGAGGCCGTCCTTGCTGATCACGATGCCGGACCCGGTGGCCGCGCCCTGCGACGTCATCACGCCGATCTTCACCACGCTCGGCAGCACCTTGGCCGCCGCGTTCTGCACCGAGCCGTCCGGCGCGGAGGCCGGTGCGGCCTGTCCGCCGTTCAGGGGAGCCGTAACCGATGGGATGCTGGGCGTGCTGTCCGTCGCCGAGTAAACAGCCGCACCGCCAACACCGCCGGCAGTACCGACCAGCAGCGCGGTGGCTGCCACCAGAGCAAGACCGCGCCCCCTGGGCTTCGGGCGCTCTGCCTGGGCCGGCTGTGGACCGAGGGGCCAGTTCGGGCCCGGTGGCGTCCCCTGATGCGTCCCGGACATCCCGTACGGCCCGCCCTGCGGGTAAGCACTCCCACCTGAGGGGTGCTGACCGGTCCGCGGTTGTCCGCCCTGCGGCGCGTACTGCTGCTGTGCATGCTGGCCGTAGCCAGTCGTGGGCAGCGGTTGAGTGCCGTCGAGCGGAGTCGAACCGTACGACGGCATGGCCCCGGGCTGGGGGGTGTTCCCCTGCGTCGAACCCTGTGCCGGAAGATCCTGCCCGGGCTGATTCTGCGGCTGGTGCGGCTGGTTCTCGGTCATGGCTAAACCTTCGCGGCCGGACCTGAGAGGGCCCTGAAGATCCCGTCAAAGCAGCCGAAGAACTCGATGAGGAACTCATGAAGCCCTCCGACCAGCCCGTACGCTCTCAGCGCGTCGGGGTCATCTGGAGGTCTGGGGTTTTGTCGGCGATGCCGGGTCAGTGTCGGGTTGTCGCGACTGGGTGGCCGCGTGGGGCAGCCAGAGAGTGAACTCCGCTCCGGCCGGTGGGGCGTTGCGGGCGTAGACCATGCCGCCGTGCTGCTCGGCCGCGTGCTTCACGATCGCGAGGCCTAGCCCCGAACCCGGCCGGGCGCGAGCCTCGCTGGACCGGTAGAACCGCTCGAACACGTGCGGTAGATCGGCTTCGGCAATACCCGGGCCGCTGTCGGTCACCGTCAGCACGCCATCCAGCAGGCGCACCATCACGTGGCCGCCAACGGTACGACGATCCGCCTGGGCGAGGGTCGGGTCGTCGGGCGAGCTGTACTTGGCGGCATTGTCGAGCAGGTTCGTCACCGCACGGCCCAGCAGCCGCTCGTCACCCCAGACGGGGAACGGCGCGAGCTGGACGTCCCACTCGATGCCGGGCGCGCGTCGCCGTACTTTGATGACGGCGTCTTCGACCACGTTGGACAGCTCGATCAGCTCGGCGTTGCGCACCTCCGGGGTGTCGCGGGCCAGCTCGGTGAGGTCGCCGATCAGGGTGGTCAGCTCATCCATCTGGGCGCGCACGTCGTCCAGCAACTGTTGCCGGTCCTCCGCGGCCAGACCGCCTCGCTTGTCTGCCTGGGCCAACAGGTCGAGGTTGGTCCGGATGCTGGTGAGCGGCGTCCGCAGTTCGTGCCCCGCATCACCGACCAAGCGGCGCTGCCGGTCCTGCGACCGGGCCAATGCACCGAGCATCGCGTTGAACGCCTGCGCCAGCCGCGAGATCTCATCCGAGCCGGTCACCGGAATCGGCCGCAGGTCCCCCGTCCTGGCGATCCGCTCAGCCTCACGGGTCAACCCGGCCAGTGGCCGCAGGCCGTTCTGTGCGATCGCGTTGCCTGCCAGCGCCGCACCGATCACGCCGAGCAGCCCGACCGCCCAGAGCACGATGCCAAGGTTGTGCAACGTCCGGTCGATCGGGGCCAGGGACTGTGCCACCACGAGTGCAGCGGGCTGCTTCTCCACGGGGCACTGCCGCGATTCGGGGTCCACCGGGCCCGGGCAGTACTGGGCTGGTACAGCGACCACCCGGTAATGGGCCCCCTGCCTGGAGCCGTCGGTTCGGACGCTGGGCGCACCTTGCGCCTGAGCGACATGCAGTTCTGTCGGACCCCACGGTGGCGGTGCGTAGTTAGACGGTCCGGCGATGCCTTGGTTAGACGATCCGGCGAAAAGAGCTTGCCGGTTGGCCGTCAACAGACCAATCCTGATATCGCTGAGCCCGAGCGTCTCGGGCGGGATACTCGTGATGATTTGCGGGTCGGTGAGCACCGATGACTTGGCGGCGTTCAAAGCCCGGCCGACCAGACTTTTGTCGAGGTTCTGATACATCTGCTGCCGCACGGTGAAGTACGCCGACAAGCTCACGACGGCGACGGCCAGCCCAACTGCCACAGCAGCAAGCAGGGTCACCCGAGCGTGGAGGCTCAGGCGCTGCAGCTTGTCCTGCCACCAGTCCTGCGTGCGGGCCGCTGTAGCGACCACCCGACGCGTGCTGTTGAGGTCCTCTCTAGCGCCCGGCTGAGCTGTCCCTGGCTGCGCTGACCCGGTGTCGGCCGCGCCCGCCCCACTGCCTGGCCCGCCAAACCCGCTGCCCGACTGCCTCGGCCCGGTAGCGGGCTGAGCCGAGCCTGTTTCCGGTTGTGCTGCGCCTGGCCCCGAAGGCGTGGGACCACCTGGGCGCGGCTGGCCGGCGTACCGGTTCCTTTCTGGGCCGACGTACGACGGGAAGGCGGGCTGCTGAGCTCCGTCGGAGGGATTTTCGGGTGGACGGGTCACGGTGGCGTAT
>JAWWOY010000533.1:0-5416 GCA_033851195.1 Kribbellaceae bacterium
TGCACGTGACAGCCACCGACGGACGTCCCGGGCGGCATGCCGGTGGGGTGCGCCGGCATGTACGCGACCCCGTCGGCCCGGGCATCCAGTCGTGGAACGGCCTTCGCCTCTCCTCCCCCGCGCGGGCGGTCGCCGAGGTCGCTGCCACCTCGGCCCTCGCGCCGGCCGTCGTACTGGCTGAGGCCGCGCTGTACGCCGAGATGGTGACGCCGGGGTCGCTGAAGCGTGCGGTGAACCAGTTGGCCGCCCGGCGATCCGGGCTCGAGCAGGCCCAGAGAGTGCTCGCACGAGCCGGATCGCACTCGGCCTCGGTCGCCGAGTCACGGCTGCGGCTGATCCTGGCCGAGGCCGGGCTGCCGGCGCCATCCGCCTCGCCTCCGCCGATGGTCGACGAGTACGCGGTCGATCTGGAGAGCTGCGCACTGTGGTTCGAGGAGCAGCGGGCAGTGGTGGAGTTCGAGCCCCGGGAGCCGTACTGGTGTGAGGAGTACGACCACTATCAGGGCGAGCTCGCCGCGCAGGCCTTCGGAGCACCGCCGCGAGGTGAGCCCGCGGGACCACCGCCGCAGGAGTACTGCTGGATCTCCTGGGCGGATCTCGACAACCCCGACCTGGTGGTCGACCGGATCCGGACCGCCTTCGGCCGCGCGGCGAGCCGGACCGGCGTCCGCCCCTTCGACCCGCACCGCCGCCGCTCCGGCCGCCGCCCGGGCCTCCTACCCCCGTCCCCTCACGACCACGACCTCCCTTGCTGAACCAGGGCGCAAAACCATGCCGAACCAGCGTATTGCGTCACGTATTGCGAACTGGCAGACTGGGGTCAGCCGGGAGATCTCCTGGTCCCCCGAGCGCGAGGCTCACATTGCGTGCCACGGCGTGACCCCGGGTGAAGTCGAGGACGTCTGCTATTCCCGCCCGCGGTGGATCGCGACCGGGCGAGCAGGCAGCACCCTCGTCTACGGCACCACTGCCGCCGGCCGCTATCTGCTGGTGGTTGTTGCTGAGGGCCTGGACGGTCGCCACCTGGTGGCGACCGCACGGGAGATGACCGACACCGAACGGCGCACGTTCCGCCGGAAGGGACGTCAAGGATGACCGATCGCACCAAGTTGGAAGAACTGGCCGACTACTACGACACCCACGACACCAGCGCTGAACTGGAGGACGCGGTCCTCGAGCCGGCCTCTGCCGCCGAGCCGATGGTCACCTACGCGCTGCGCCTACCCAAACCGGTGCTCGATCGACTGCGGATGGTCGCGGAGGCGCGCGATGAGAAGGTCACCACACTGATGCGGTCCTGGCTGGAGGAGCGACTGACCCGCGAGGAGTCCGACCCGCCGGCGGCCGTGGTGGACGTGGGTGACCTCATCGCCTTCCTGGCCGAGCGGTCCCGGCCGATCGAGCGAGCCGCCTCGCGATCGCGGTAGGAAGCCATCCGGCCGGAGAACGAGACAAGCCCGCCGGCCCGTCGCTGGAAGAGCGGCAGGCCGGTGGGCTCCGGAAGTACGGAAGCTCAGCCGAGCAGGGTGGTACCGGTGGAGCGCAGGTCCTCGCACGCGGTGACGACGCGCTTGGCCATGCCCCCTTCGGCGGCCTTGCCCCAGGCGCGCGGGTCGTAGGCCTTCTTGTTGCCGACCTCACCGTCGACCTTCAGCACACCGTCGTAGTTGGTGAACATGTGCCCGGCGGCAGGCCGGGTGAAGGCGTACTGGGTGTCCGTGTCCACGTTCATCTTGATCACGCCGTAGTCGACCGCGGCGCGGATCTCCTCCAGGGTGGAGCCGGAGCCGCCGTGGAAGACGAGGTCGAACGGGCGCTCCTTGCCGACCTTGGCGCCGACCTGCTCCTGAATCTCCTTCAGGATCTCCGGCCGCAGCTTGACCGAGCCCGGCTTGTAGACGCCGTGCACGTTGCCGAACGTGAGCGCTGTCAGGTAGCGGCCGTTCTCGCCGGTACCGAGCGCCTCGATCGTGGCCAGGCCGTCCTCGACCGTGGTGTACAGCTTCTCGTTGATCTCGTTGGCGACGCCGTCCTCCTCACCACCGACGACACCCACCTCGATCTCCAGCACGATGTGCGCGGCCGCGGCCTTGGCCAGCAGCTCCTTGGCGATCTCGAGGTTCTCCTCCAGCGGCACCGCGGAACCGTCCCACATGTGCGACTGGAACAGCGGGTTCTCGCCGCGAGCGACGCGCTCGGCGGAGATCTCCAGCAGCGGCCGGACGAAGCCGTCCAGCTTGTCCTTCGGGCAATGGTCGGTGTGCAGCGCGATGTTCACCGGGTAGTTCTTGGCGACTTCGTGCGCGTACGCCGCCAGCGCGGCGGCCCCGGTCACCATGTTCTTCACGGTCGAGCCGGACAGGTAGTCCGCGCCGCCGGTGGAGACCTGGACGATGCCGTCCGAGCCCGCCTCGGCGAAACCGCGGAGCGCGGCGATCAGCGTCTGCGACGAGCTGACGTTGATGGCCGGGTAGGCGAAGCTGTTCTGCTTGGCCTTGTCGAGCATCTCGGCGTAAACCTCAGGGGTGGCAATAGGCATGTCTCGCGGTACTCCTCACAACAACGTTCTGTGGGTGAAGCTCCAGTATTGCCGTCGCGCACATCGTCGTGCGCACCGGCCCGCCTCCCGGGACAGCCAGGTGGCTGCGGAGCGAACGGAGGGCGAACAGACCAGTTCATGTCAGGACCGGTCCAGTTTGTTTCAGGCCGAACCGGTTCGTGGACCTCGTGGTGTCAGGGCCATGTGCAGCCGGTAGCGGTCGGCCCGGTAGGCCGACCAGGACAGCTCGACGACCTTGCGGCCGGCGAAGGTGGTGCGCTCGAGGACCAGCAGGGGTGCCCGCCTGGCCACGCCGAGGACCCGGGCGACATGACCGTCGGCGTTGTCCGCCCGGACGGTCTGCTCGCCTGAGGTGACGACGACGTCGTACTCGCTGGCGAAGACGTCGTACAGAGTGCCGAGCTCGCGCCCGAGCAGGCCGGGGAAGAGCGCGGACGGGTAGTAACCGATCTCGTATGCCATCGGGGAAGCGTCCGCGGTGCGCAGTCGCTCCACCCGGATCACCTTGGTGCCCTTCGCCACCCGCAGCCCCTTGGCCGTCTCGTCGGAGGCGTCGATCTCGGTGGCCGACAGCACCACGGTGCCGGGCTCCAGGCCGCGGGCCCGCATCTCCCGGGAGAACGAGGTGAGGTGCAACTGCGAATCGACCTGCGGCCCGGTCACGAAGGTGCCCTTGCCATGCACGCGTTCCAGCGCACCGGACTCGACCAGATCGCTGATCGCCTGCCGGACGGTCACCCGGGACACGTTCAGTTTGTCGACCAGCGCACGCTCGGAGGGGATCGGGTCACCCGGATGCAGGTCGACGTCGATCAGCCGCTCCAGCACCGATCGGACCTGGGCCCGTTTCGTCGCCACCATCGATTCTCGGTCCTCCAGCTATCGGGCGGATCGCCGGGATGCCCCGGTGAGCCGCTCACTGCTATCGTGCGCAGCGTACCTGTTAAGACCAGATAGGACCAGTGATCGTAGTGGTGTCTGTTCCCGCCCCTCTCACCCAGATGGCGCGCGAGATCGCCGAACAGCCCGCGGCGCTGGCCGCGACGTTCGAACACGTGCTGCCGTTGCGTCACGACATCACCCGGCTGGCGGCCGGACGCCGGCACGTGATCTTCGTGGCCCGGGGATCGTCCGACAACGCCTGCGTCTACGGGCGGTACCTGACCGAGATCCATGCGGGCCGGCAGGCCTCCCTGGCCGCCCCGTCCGTGGCCACCTTGTACGGCGCCAACCTGGACTTGTCGAACTCCCTGGTGGTGGCGGTCAGCCAGTCCGGCGCGACCCAGGAGATCGTCGACACCGCCGAATGGGCCAAGCGCAACGGCGCTGCGGTGGTCGGCATCACCAACGACGGCAACAGCCCGCTCGCATCGACCGCCGACGTCGCCCTGATCACCCAGGCCGGCAAGGAGTTGGCCGTCCCGGCGACGAAGACCTACACCACTCAACTGGCGGCGATCACCGTCGCGGTGGACGCGCTCGCGCCGAAGCCGGGCACCCTCGACGCCGACATCGCCCGGGTCCCGGATGCCGCCGCGAAGATGCTGGAGGGCTCGGTCGACGCAGCCGCCGACCTGTTGGCCGGCGCCCACGACGTACTGTCCAGCGGCCGCGGCCTCACCTTCGGTACGACGCTGGAGGTGGCCCTCAAGCTGGAGGAGACCTGCCTGCAGCCGGTGCGGGGATTGTCCTACGCCGATCTGAAGCATGGCCCGATCGCCGTGGTGGACGCGGATCTGGTCACCATCCTGGTCGCTGCCGCCGGCGGCCCGGCACTGCCCGGGATGACCGAGCTGGCCGCCATCGTCCGCGACAAGGGCAGCAAGATCCTCGGGATCGGCGGCGACGCCACCTTCGCCTCGCGCTGCGACGTGAACCTGGCCGGGCCGGACCTGCCCGAGTCTCTGGCCCCGCTGGCCCTGGTCATCCCGGCCCAACGGGCAATCGAGGCCCTGGCCCGCAAGCTCGGCCTGGACCCCGATGCCCCTCGTGGTCTGCGCAAAGTCACGCAGACCGACTGACCTCGGTCTTGCTTACGTCGGGTACACCGTGTTGGAGGCGGCCGAGTACCCGCTCGTACCGATCCCGTTGACGGCGGCCACCGTGAACCGGTGCGGCTGGCCCTTGACCAAGCCCGTCAGGGTCAGGCTCCGCGCCGTGGCCGCAACCTGCTTGGTGTTGATCAGGACACCAGCCCGGTAGGTCCGGACCAGGTAACTCGTGATCGACGAACCGCCGTTGTTGGTCGGTGCCGCCCACCGGGCCGTTGCCGACGACACGCCGGCCGTCGCCGTACCGATCACCGGTGCGACCGATACGCCCTTCGGCATCACCGAGTTGGACATCGTCGAGAACAGGCTGATGCCGACGGCGTTCGACGCTGCAACCGTGAACGAGTACGTCGATCCGTTGGCCAAGCCCGTCAGCAACAGGCTCCGCGCGGTACTCGGCGCTGTCTTGGTGCTGATCACCGAGCCGAGCCGGTACACCCTGATGGTGTAGCCGGTGATCGGCGAGCCACCGGTGTTGGCCGGTGCCGTCCAGTTCACTGTGCCCTGCGCGTTACCTGCTGTCGCCGTACCGATCGTCGGGCTACCTGGAACCGCCACCGGCACCACCGCGTTCGACATGGCCGAGTAAGCACTCGCTCCGGCAGCGTTCAGCGCTCGCACCTGGACGGTGTAGGACGTGCCGTTGGTCAGACCGGTCAGGGCCATGCCGGTGGCACTCGCCGCAGCCGGACGCAGCGCGCCCACCTGCGTAGTCCCGCTCACCACACGCACCTCGTAACTGGTGGTCGCCGAGCCGCCGTCGCTGGTCGGCGCGGTCCAGACGGCTGTCGCCGACGTATTGCCC
>JAWWOY010000535.1:0-2503 GCA_033851195.1 Kribbellaceae bacterium
ACGCGGCTGAGCCTCATCGAGACCGGCAGAGTGCGGCTGGACCAGGAGGAAGCGAGCACTCTGGCCGACACCTACCGGCTGCCAAGACGAGACAGAGCCGCACTGCTCGAGTTGACCGAGCTCGCCGGGATCCGATCCTTGGCGGATGAGTTGGCGTGGGTCACCTCCCACAAATTCCGCAAGACCACCGCGACCATCCTCGACGAGGCCGGACACTCCGCGCGACAAGTCGCCGACCAGTTGGGGCACTCCCGCACCAGCACGACCCTGGACGACTACATCGGCCGGAAGGTCCGCAACCCAGCGGCTGCCAAGGCCCTCGATGACGCGCTTCGGTCTCTTCATGAGGACGGTCGGCAACCGCCGGAAGGTCCCGCGAACTAGCGGCAAATCTGAGGCCAAAAAAGTCAATCACCGGAGTAAGACCGGAGTTTGACCCCTCAGATCTATGCAGTCCAGGGCATATGCCCTGGTCAGAGAGCCGACGAGGGGACTCGAACCCCTAACCACCGCTTTACAAGAGCGGTGCGCTGCCAGTTGCGCCACGTCGGCGAGTGCCCAGCCATCTTAAGGGATCCTCCGTTCGGTCCAGCGCCAAGGCTCCCCGCTGTGCCGTCCGGCGTGGACCCGAGTCACCTTCGTAGCCACAGGCCTCGGCGACCCCTTCGCCACCGCGCACCGCCATCGCCTTCCGCCGCGTCGACATCGACTAGGCGCCTGAACGTCCCCTGCCCGGATCCGCCACTTTGTGCACGGGCGGTCACTCCGGAATCTGTGACTAGTGGGTGCTCGTGGCTAGTCGGACGCCGGGACGGCGGCTAGTTCGGCGATCGGCCGGCGTAGGGAGCGAGCCCCAGGCACGGCGATCAGGGCCACCACGGCCATCACCAAGAACGCCGGCCCCGGGTGATCCACCAGGAGCCCGACGACTACGGCGGTCAGCAGACCGCCCAGGTTGCCCGCCATCCAGATCAACCCGGCGCCCGTTCCCTCGGCTTCGCCGGTACGACGTTCGACCAACTCCAGCACAATCGGCAAAGCCGGCAGCAGCAGGAATCCGATCAACGTGATCGCCACAAACCCGACTACCACGCCCGGCAGCAGCGCCAGCGCCGTACAGGCCAGTGCGGTGACGACAAGGCTCGCCACGAGCAGGGACGACTCGGCGCGATGGCGGACGACGATGACGGGAACCACGGCGCTGCCGATGACACCGGCGACCACGTTCACCAGCAGGATCGTGCTCGCGGTTCCGCCGCTCACGCCGGCCGGCTCCAGCAGAGCCTGGGCAAAGGTAGTCATCGCCACGAACACCCCGAACGGGAAGATCGCCAGCAGACACACCCGCCGGATCAGCGGATCACCCCAGGCCACTTGCAGCGCACCGCGGTCGGGCCGTCGTCGCTCCATCCTGTGCTCCCCCGGCTTCCGAAGCGCCACGAGCAGCACCACGGCCGCCAGCACAGAGAACACGGCCGTCACAACCAGCAGTGTCGGCAGCTGATCGCCATCAGCAAGTACGGCGGCCAGCAGGAAGGCAATCACCATCCCCGCAAAGATGCTGGCGGTACCAGCGGCGATACCCGTCGGGCGATCCTTCTCTGCCAGGTAGCGGCCGGTGATGCCAGTGACCGCGTTGAGCACCAGCGGCTGGGCCACCGAGGCGACGATCTGGCCGATCAGCAGCCAGCTGTAGTCGTCGCCGATCAGCCGCAGTACAGCACCGATGGCTGTCAGCACGGCGCCGACCAAGAGTCCGCTGCGGAACCAGCGGTCGAGGATCAGGCCGGCCGGGATCGCCAGTACGACGTACAGCAGCGGGAAGACCTGGGCGAGCCAGCCGATCGCATTCTCGGAGACGTCGTACCGTTCGGCCGCGACAGTGGTGACACCGGCGAAGTTGAGCCAGACCAGCTGCGTCGCCGCGCCGACCAGTGCGAACGCCACGATCACCGACCACCGACTGCGCAACCCCGGCATCATGCCCTGCTGCACCTTCGCCATGGCGAGTCCTTCCCGGCCCAGATATTCCTTACCGAACAGTAGGTGACTAGGACTCGATCAGTTCGACGGTGGCGGCGTGGCGCCGCGCGAGGTCATGGTAGACGGCCGCGTTGTGCTCGACGAAGAGCCTGGCGTTGCCTTCCAGCGGGACGATCTTCTTCGCCGGGCTGCCCATCGCCACGGACTCCGGCGGGATCACTGAGCCGGGAGTGACGGTCGCGCCGGCGGCCACCAGCGATCTCTCACCGACCGTGGCGCCGTCGAGGACGATCGCACCGTTGCCGATCAGGGCCTGCTCGCCGACGATGCAGTCGTGCACCAGGCATTGGTGACCGACCGTGACGTTGCGGCCGACGTCGCAGACGCCGCCGCCGCCGACGTGGATGACCGAGTTGTCCTGGATGTTCGCGCCCTCGCGGATGATGATCCGGCCGAGGTCGGCGCGGATCACCACGCCGTACCAGATCGAGGCGCCCTTCTCGACGGTCACGTCGCCGAC
>JAWWOY010000543.1:0-6254 GCA_033851195.1 Kribbellaceae bacterium
TTCATGTTGGGCATTCGCTGCCCTGTCGGCGATGTAGGTGGTCCAGTCGGTCTTGGCTTGACGTGTCCACTGGATGGCGGTGCTGATATTGATATCGGCGAGGTCGGCCAGGATCGTGGCCGGGAGGTTTGCTGCCAGCGTCCTGCGGGCGGTGTTGCGGGCAGCGGAGCCCGTGATGCCGTGGCGGTCGAGTTTGCCGGGCGGGCACGGTGACGAGTTGGCGGCGCAGGGTCGCGCCGCGGGCGACGGCGTGTGTGGGGCTGGTGAGGGTGCCGGCGGCGCGGAGCAGGTTGTGGGTCATGGCGGCGCAGATGGCCGCTTGATCGATTACCGAGGCCCGCGCGCGTGGCGCGGGGGCTCGCAGCTTCCTGCAATCTAGTGGCGCATCGACCTCACTTTCCGTCACCATGGGACACGCTGCAGTCAACTTCGCTATCCACAGATAGTCAGCAGCCAGTGACACTTCGTCGATTATCATGATCTGCCCAGTTTCAAATCGGGAAGGATGGGCTATGCCGCTGCGTCGAACAGGGTTCGGCTCGATCGCCGCGACAGCGCTGATCCTTGGTCTGAGCGGTTGCGGCAGTGACGAGCACGCGACACCGCGACCGGTGAGCGACACACCACAGGCCACCTCCTCCAGCCCACCGTCATCCCCTCCGCCGACGCCGGTGGACCCAGCGGCGGCGGCCAAGGCCAAGGTCATTTCGGACTACAAGTACTTCGTAGCTTTCTGGACGAAGGGCACACTGAGCGGCGACCCCACCTATCCATACGAACAGACCATGGCTGGTGAGGCGCTTCGAGTAACGAAGTCCGCGTCGACGGCCGACCACCTCAGAGGCATCAAATTCAGCGGAAGCACGAGCTTCCTCCGCGGATCCGTGGTTGCGCTGGATCTCAAGGCGAAGCCTGCGACGGCGCGCGTGCAGGCTTGCGAACTGGACCAGATCAGCGGCGTCGACAGCAAGGGCAAACGGGCCTACAACCCGGCCGGTCAGGTTTCGACAGACATCACCCTCACCCTTCTCGGCGGTCGCTGGAAGGTCACGGGGCAGGCTGTCGCGGGGAAGGATGAAGGCGCATGCGCGAGCTGAGACTTGCTGGACTGATGCCAGTCCTGACGCTGGCGATCGGTCTGCTGACTGCCTGTCCGGCCGCAGGCGCGACATCCTGCGCGCCACCCGGAACCGTTCGAGCCAGCCGCTCGACAGCCCAGGCGCGACTCGCTTGTCCGCCTCCCCCGCCTTTGGATGGGACGGTGCCGCAGGCGACCGCTAGGAAGGGTGGCAAGTCGGTGAAGCCGGCTTGTGTGTGGGTGCCGAAGCCCGACTATCCAGCCGGCCCCGGCCAGAAGGCCGAGGGAGACGGCGGCCACTGGTACACGAAGTTCTGCAGCTTCGGTGACTACAAGACACTGGCCGATTTCGAGCGTGAGATCGGCCGCTGGGCGGTGATGGACACCCGCCAGACCGACATGATCCGCCGCGCGGGGTTAGAGGTCCGGTTCTTCAGCACCCCGCCACTAGTGCCACGGCGGACACCTGAGCAGGTGATGGCCTCGGTGGTCGATGAGTTGCCGTTCCCCGACACCTACCTGGCGGTGAACCCGGTCGCGACCAAGCAGGTGATCAACATCCCGACCTGGGTATGGCTCACCGACGACAAAGGCCGCTATACCCCCGGCCGGTACGAGCAGAAGACGAAGCAAATCGTGCTCGAGGGATACCATCTGCAGTGGCAGATCGTGCCCCAGATGACCATCACGCCCGGCGACGGCGGCACCGAACAGGCCTGCGCCGGCGCCGGTGTCCCGTGGAACGGCGCGACCGATGACCCCGCGGCCTGCACGGTCACCTACGAGAAGTCCGGTAAGTACACCCTGACCGCGACCGTCGGGTGGACGGTGCAGTGGTGGCTGGCCGGCGCCCGCCAAGACGACATCACCGGACCCACCAAGACCGCCACTCGAGCGGTGACGGCATCTGAGATCCATGTGTTGAACCGGTGACGATGGCCGACCTGGTACCGCACCCGTTGCACGTCCACGTGAGCGCGCTGCTCACCCGGGTCTACGCGTCGCAGGCGCGGCTGACCGGCAAACAGGTCCGGCCCGCGGTCGCGATCTCGAACGGGACGGCCTGGGTGAGCCCCGCGGCAACCCGGTGGGCCGGTGAGTTCAGCCCGCGGGCCGCGGGATACGTCGCTGCGGTCCGTAACCTCGACGACGACCTGGCCGACCTGCTGCGGCGCACCCCAGCGACCTGCACGCCAGAAGAGGCCGCCCGGTGGCGCACGAAACTAGGCGGTGGGCATGGCGCTCAAACCTGAGGGCGGGTCCAGCAGTGCGCCTGCGGACGGTCTTTGCATGATCGACCCAGTGGTGCTCGGTGGCGTGATCAACGACCTGGCCACCATGGAAGCCGCCATCGCCGCCGAAACCAAAGGCCTGAAGGCCGAACTGGACAAGGTCGGTGTTCCCGCGGATCGGGTGAACGATCTGGCCAAGATCGCCTCCTGGTTGCACGGCGAACTGCCGATGCTGCGCCGCCGCCACGCCGCGGCGGTGCTGTTGGCGTCGCAGCGGATGGAGTTCTCCCCCGGCACCAAGATGCTATCGATGCCAGAAGACCCCGCGGCGGCGGCCAAGCAGGCCGGCGAACTGGCAGCGCAACGGGTACGCGACGGCCTCGACGGCAAGGCGCCCGGCCACGACGGCGTTACCGACGCCGTCCGCGCCGTCCAGCGGATCCGGGGCGGCAAGGACCGGTTGAGCGCGGATGGCGTCCTGTTCCTGGAGATGTTCTATCGCGGTCTCGGTAAGGACGTGTACCGGGTCCCGGGCTACCTGGCGAACGACAACAACTGGATCGCGCCCACCCGTACGACCTATGCGCCCGGTGAGATCCTCCCGACCGCGATCGACCCGAAAACTCGCATCGACATGGCAGCAGCCATCGTTGGAGGCCTGCTGACCTTGTCCGACGAACGCCGTGGCGACGGCTGGAACCGGCTGCCGAAGTTCGTTCAGGATGCCGCAGCCGATCCATGGCATTACCCGATGGCCACGACGGCGATGGGTGGCGCGAAGGCTCAAGAACTGGCGGCGTTCCTTGCTCACGGCAATAACATGGACCGCGCAGGTGTGGTGCTCAGCAAGCGTCTGGCGATCACCGTGGCCGAGTCGGCTGAGGCACTCAGGACAGTCACCCCGCAAATTAACGACGAGGTCGGCAAGACCTTCCTAGAGCTAGCCGGCCGTAACGAGCAGGCAATGCACGACCTGCTGACCAACAAGGGCATGGACAACCCCGCAGGCGTGGAAGGCGACATCTACGCCGGGTACAACGGCCCGAAAGACTTCCTCGCCCCGCTCACGACCTATGCCTGGAGCGACGACGGCAAGGCAGCCGCGTCAATGTTCGACTGGATCGCCGACGCGAAACGGTCGGCCGATCCCCAGCGCCAGACACTCGGTCGCGAAGCGATGCAAGGTCTGGTCACCACCCTGGCCGACCCATCCGTCATGAGCCGGAACATGGACGTCGAGTGGAGCGGACGCGAGGCGCTGGGCGTTGTCAATCCGGAGATCGCCAGCAGTCTGGCCCGCGACTCCTCGGCGTTCCTCACGGAGTTCTCTGACCCCGGAGCGGCGCTCTTCAGTACCGACGGCAAGGGGATGAGCAACGGTGAAGAGGTCAGTGCACGGTTCTTCACCCTAATCGCCACAGACCCGAAGGCCGCAGAGGCCCTCGCAGGCGCGATCTACCGGCACAATGTCGACGGCGTCCACGACGCCCTCGCGCACCCTGACCAGGTCATCGACCAATCAGGTCGAGCCGGCCAACTCCAAGGATTGCTCGACGCCTCTCTGCACAACGTGGCGATCGAACGCACCGGTGATAAGGAACTGGCCAAGGCCGAGGCGGACGCGATCCGGGGCAAGGCGCTCGGCATCGCCAGCCAGTTCCTCGGTAAGGGCACCGATCAGCTTCTCGGCGAGGCAAAGCAATATCTGCCCAGTCTCCCCGGCGTGGATCCAGTGGACATAGCCGACAAGATCCTTGGACGTCTGATCGGCTCGGACACAGACCCAGTGGAACCACAGCAGATCAGAACTGAGGGTGTCGACACCCGCGCATCCGGCGCTTCACGACTGCTCGTCCGCTACGACATCACCAAGGCCCTGATCGAGTCGGGGCAGCTCAAGCCGCAGGACTTGCCGGCCAGTATTCGATCCGACGGGAATCCGCCGCGACTGAAGTCCCCTGCCGAGTTCATGGCTAGGGACTACAACTCGATAGCGGACTCCTACGAGGTGGCTACGGGTAAGGTCCCTGGAGCGGCGAGGATCCAGGACAAGTACCTGGCGGAATACTCTGATCGCCAGAGCAGAGTGGTGGATCAGCGGCTTGTTGAGGACCGCAACGAGCTAACGACGAAGCTGGGGATCGGTTGAGTAAGAGAACGGCGAGGGCGCGGCGGAGCGGGATCGTCGCCGCGACGGCGGCGTTGGCTTCACTGTTGGCCGGTTGCTCCAGTTTCGGTGGTGGGGACGGCGAGGCTAAGGGACCGCAGCCGACGCTCGGCTATCCACGATCATGGATCTGGTCCGCCGCACCCGGTATCTCCCTGCAGTCCACTGACGCAGTTGCGGTCCGGGCATGGGTGGAATCTGCGGATCTCCACCAAGACACTCGCGTCTCCTATCCCGGCTTCAAGGAAGCGACCGCCACGAAGCTGTTTGACGGCCTTGCAGGCGCCGACAGCCCAAACAAGATCGGCGGTACTGACCGCTTCCTGATCCGTTCCCTCACCGTCACAGGTTCGGAGCTACGCGTCCGCCTCTGCGCAGACGGCTGGGACGCGTTCTACTTCAACGGAACCGACGGTAGCTACTTCGGCGGCGGGATCGAGTTGGCAACGCACGAACTGGTGATGCGCAAGGAGGGACAGACACAGTCGTACCTTCGCGCTGACAGGTCACGCGCTGGAGCCCAGATGATCGCGGCGGACCCCGGTCCCTCGCCGAACCCAGGTGGACTCGTGCCTCATGACAACTGGCTGAAGGGTCCCGCGACCAACGTGTTCGCCGGCTGGGTTGCGACCAGCTGGGATGGCGGCGCTGACACTCCAGCCGACTGCATCGCGTGGTTCAAACGCAACCACCCCGAGCTCAACTACCCGACCGGGTACACCGCAGAACAACGGCCCAACCGGCCAGCGACTCCACCCCCACCGACACTCCCAGCCAGTCCCGGCTGGTGAAACGCGGCGCCGCGCCGGGGCCAGGCGGCTCAGCTCAGACTTCTTGATCTCCGGCTTGAGCACCTTTGCCGGCCTTGGACCGCAGCAGGTCCGGCCAGACCTCGACCTGCTTGGGGTGCTGACGCTGCCGATCTGGGCCTTGAGGAAGCGGTGACCTCGGAGAGTCCGATCTCATGGCCCGCTAGCAACTCGAGTAGGCGTTGGATGCGCTCGCATTCCGCGGCAGTTCAGGCTGCCAGGGCGCTACTTCCGTCACACGCTCAGCAGTTCAGCGTGGGAACACTGTGGGAACAAAGAGGCGGTGATCCGAGTCGACTGGAGTCAAGATCGGCCGAACTGGTGATGGCTGGCTACGCCTAGGGGGCCCATGTCGGTGGGGTGCGTCGGTTTCCTTAACCGTGCGTCGCTCGTCCGAGCTGCGCCGCCAAATCGACCGGACTCGCCGGCCTGATCTCAGCCAAGCACGCCTCATCGCGAATCCGTTGCCTTGAGCGCCGACCGCACGACGACCCACGACCTTGAGCAGTTATCGTGCTCGCTGGCCGGGGGTCGTTGACGGCTGTTCCGGGTCGTTCGGGGGGACCTCGGGGGCATCGAACCCTGAGATTCAAGGTTGCTGATTGGTCGTCCAGCCGGGGCTTCGACGCATCCCCGCACCGCTCCGTTGCTGGTGGATCTGCGGTCATTCGTCCGTACTAGTGGTCAACGTCGCCTGTTAGCAAAGCGTTAGCAAAGGGGGGTCAGGTCCGCCCCGGTGGCTAGGTCTGACTGCTCCGCTTCCTCGGCCAGGCTGCATAGGCGATCCCGAATAGAGCCGCCGCGACCACGAAGTCAAACACCTGACCCTTCCGCGCCCCTGACACGAGCCCTCCAAGCCCAAAGAGAACGAAGAGCACCGCGACGGCGATGCGTAGAACTGTCATTGCCCACCCCTTCCGTTGCTCGGGAGATCGCTGGCCAGCACAAAGCGTTACGCCCGTTCGACC
>JAWWOY010000582.1:0-12255 GCA_033851195.1 Kribbellaceae bacterium
CCTCGCTGGTGTCCGCGCTGCCGCCCGGGCGGCGGGTGCAGGTGGGAGCCGAGGACGCGGCCCGGACCGACAGAATCGTGCAGTGTGTACTCGATGTCGCTGGCAACGGGCTGGCCGACCGCCTCGGCGCGACGGTGCAGGCCAACCTGAAGCGATCGCCCGATGACGTCGACAGCTTGACGGCAGCCGGCGTACACGTGCGGTTGGTCAAGGGTGCCTACCTCGAGCCGACCGGTGCGCATCCGCATGGCGAGGCGACCGACATCGCCTACCTGCAACTGGCTCATCGTCTGGCCGAAACAGGGTCGCCGTGGTCGCTTGCCACCCATGACGGGCGGCTCCGGGAAGCGGTGCTGCTCTCGGTCGGACCGGTTCCGGTCGAGCAGTTGCTCGGGGTTAGGCCTGAGGTGCTCGAAGAGCTGCGGGTCCGCGCCGTACCGACCCGCGTCTACGTCCCCTATGGCCCGGACTGGTTCCGCTACTGGCTGCGCCGCGTGGCCGAGTCCCGAGGTGCCTAGCTAGCTATCCAGCACCAGCGGCAACTCGAACAGCGGGAACAGGTCCGCGTCCTGGAACACCGTCGTTCGGCTGATTCCTGCGGTGGCGACAGTGAATACCTGCAGGGTGTGCGCCTGGTAGAGCCCGTTCGGGCCCTTCGCGTAGGCGCCGACCGCGGGCTGACCGTTGGCGGCGGTCCGGAGCATCCGCCAGTCGGGCCCGCGCATCGCGAAGACCCGGTCCATGAAGGCGCCGTAGTGCTGCCGGCCGATGTACCAGTTGAGCACGGGCGGCATCTCCAGCACGACGTCGTCCGTGAGTAACTGCTTGAGCGCCTCGACATCGGCCTTCTCGAACGCTTCGACGTACCGGTCGACCAGCGCGCGGCGTTCCCGGTCGGTCGGCTCGTCGACCTCCTCCTCGACCAGCGCGACCTCCCCGAGCTTGGCCCTCGCGCGCTGCAGCGCACTGTTCACACTGGCGGTGGTCGTGTCCAGCGCCTCGGCCACCTCGCTCGCAGGCCAGTCGAGCACATCGCGCAGGATCAGGACGGCGCGTTGCCGAGCCGGGAGGAGCTGCATGGCGGCGACCACGGCCAGCCGGAGGCTCCCGCGGGAGGCCACCAGGTCGGCCGGGTCGAGCTTTGCGTCCGGGAACGGCTGCAGCCAGACCACCTCCCGCCCACGCACCATCGGTGCCAGCGGATCATCGGTCGGTCCGACCAGCCCAGTCGGCAGTGGCCGGCGGGTCCGCTTCTCAAGCGCGGTCAGGCAAGTGTTCGTCGCGATCCGGTAGAGCCACGTCCGCAGCGACGCCCGCTCCTCGTCGTACCGGTCGAAGGCGCGCCAAGCCCGCAGCAGGGTGTCCTGGAGTAGGTCCTCGGCGTCGTGGACCGAGCCGAGCATCTGGTAGCAGTGCGCCAGCAACTCACGCCGGAACGGGTTCGTCCGCTGCTCGAAGTCCTCGATGGTCGCCATCATCACCCTGTCTACCCTGGCGGAGCTCCGTGCTGCAGCCTGGCCGCGGTCGAGGTCAGTCCCTGGGTTGTTCGGCGATCCGGTTCGGCATGAACGAGACGGCCACCACTAGCAGGACCGCCGCCACGGCGGCGCCGTAGTACACGTCGTGGATCGCCGGAGCCAGCACGTTGCCCGGCAGCCGCTCGAGGTTGGCGTGATTACCGCCAAGCCGGGCGGCCACGACGCCGTTCGCAACCGCGCCGAAGACCGCGACCCCGACGGCGCTACCGACTGAACGGGAGAACATGTTGGCGCCGGTGACCACGCCACGGCTGCGCCAGTCGACGGAGGACTGCGCCGCCACGATCCCGGGCGACGCGGAGAACCCGAGCCCGACGCCGATCACGAAACAGGCCAGCGCAAGGTAGAGCACCGAGCTGGACGGAGTCACCGTGAGCAGCAGACCCGACCCGACGAGTACGAAGGCTGATCCGATCAGCATGGTGGTCCGGAACCCGAGCCGGAGGTAGAGCCGACCGGCGAGGCTCGCGGCGAGCGGCCAACCCAACGTCATCGCCGCGAGCGCGAAACCAGCGATGAGAGCACTCGTGCCCAACACACTCTGCGCGTACAGCGGCACGTAGGTGGACAGCCCGATCATCAGTACGCCGACGAGGAGTGCGGAGGAGTTGGCGGAATTCAGGACCCGGTGGCCGAGCACCCACAGCGGCAGGACCGGCTCGGCCGCGCGGCGTTCGACCAGCACGAAGGCCGTCAGCAGGACGATCGCGACGGCCAGGATGGCGATGCTGGCCGTCGAGTCCCAGGCCCACATCACGCCACCCTCGAGCAGCCCGAGCAGCAGCAGCGAAGCGCCGGTGGCGAGCAGAATGGTGCCCGCGTAGTCGATCGAGTGCTGAACCGATCGGGCCACGTCCTCCCGGAACCTGCGCTTCAGCACCCAGGCGGCCGCCAGCCCGAGCGGGATGTTGACGAAGAAGATCCAGCGCCAGGAGATGTAGTCGGAGAACACGCCGCCGAGCGTTGGGCCGACGAAGGACGCGATTCCCCACACGCTGGCGATGTAGCCCTGCACCTTGGCACGCTCGGCCACGCTGTAGATGTCGCCCACGATCGTCATACCGATCGGCTGGATCGCTCCGGCGCCAAGCCCCTGGATCAGCCGGAACGCGATCAGTGCGGGCATGCTCCAAGCGAAACCGCAGAGGATGGAGCCGAGCACGAAGAGCCCGACCCCGAGCAGCATCATCGGCTTGCGGCCGCGCAGATCGGCCAGCTTGCCGTAGGTCGGGACCGAGACGGCCTGCGCGAGCAGATAGATCGAGAACAGCCACGGGAACTGCGTGAATCCGCCGAGGTCCTTGACCACGGACGGCACAGCCGTCGCCAGGATGGTCGCGTCAATCGCCACCAGGCCGACGCTCAGCATCACCGCCAGCAGGATCGGCCCACGCTCGGAACGTAAGCCAACGCTGGCACGGTCGATCCGCTCAGTAGTCATGACAAACGGCAACTTACGTGACGCCGCAACGATTCCCTCCCGGTGGGCTGCGGTACTGGCCTCGGCTCAGTGGGTCCAGCAGCGAGCGACCGCCCGAGCTGATGAGATCGAAGTCGACCCTCACTTGAGTGATTACTGCAAAAGTATTAACCATGTATAGAATCGCAGTAGTTCTACAAGGAGGTGTGCAATGCGGCAAGCGGTTGAGGTGGCGGAGTTGGCCAGTGAGCAGTGGGGTCTGGTGACCACTGCTCAAGCCGGGGTGCTCGGCGTCTCGTCACAGACAATGGCGGCGCTAGCGAATGACGGGGTCGCCGAGCGTCTGGCTCACGGCGTCTACCGGATGACCGGTGCTCCGCCGGGTGAGCATGACGATCTTCGGGCAGCCTGGCTGGCTCTCGACCCGACGCGTACCGCCGCCCAGCGTCTTCGCGATCCGGACGCGGTGGTGTCGTTCCGGTCAGCGGCGAACCTTCATCGGCTCGGCGACCTGGATGCTGACCGGCACGACTTCACTGTCGAAGGCCGGCGGCAGACCAGGCGGGTCAACGTCAGATTCCATACCCGTTCGCACTCGCCGGATGACTGGCGTGTCTTCGACGGTCTGCCGGTGACCACGATCGTGAAGACGATCGAGGATCTTGCCTCCGCAAGGACCGACGGCGGCCATCTCGCCGGAATTGTTCGCGACGCCATCATCACGGCGGGCGTCGACGCGACACAGATCAGCGACGTGCTGGCGCCCTATGCACACAAGTACGGAGCTCGACTGCGAGATGGCGAAGGTCTTGTCGCCAGGTTCATCGACGAAGCCGGGCTTCCGCTGGCCACTCAGCAAGCAGCCGCGCTTGCCCAGCTCGCGAAGCTCGACGCACCGTTCGACCGGGATGCGGCCGCGGTGCTGTCAGCAGAGGAGTTCGGCCGCCGGTTCGGCGAGGCTCTGCTGGCGAACCCTGAGTTCCGTCGTCAGGCCGCCGCCGTTCACCAGAGCATGCTGAGTGCCGCGCCGAGGCTCGATCTGGCTCCCCTGGTCAGCGAAAGCGTGACGACCGCCTTTGCGTCCATCCTCGAAATCGTTGGTCCAGATCCGACCCTGGCTCACGGACCTGGAGACGGAAGTCCGACGCGATCGCGTCCTGGTCGGCCCGATCGTGGCTCGGCGGAATGAGGGACCGATACGAGACGGCGAGCGGATTCGGATTGGCCTGAACGCTCGGCTCAGGGCGGTGGCCAAGGAACGCCGTCGCCCGTCAACGAACTCCAGCGCGAGTTCCTTCTCCAGCGGTTCCTTGCCAGGGTCTTCGCGAAGCCGGACAGCCCGTGGATTCTGAAGGGCGGAACCGGTCTACTGATCCGGATGCCCGGTGCGCGCCACACCCAAGACATCGACTTGCTGTACCCGAGGGACGGGCACGACGTCGACAAGGCACTGATCCAGCTTCGTGAGCGGGCGGACGAGCCGCAGGTGGGCGATTTCCTCCGGTTCGAGATCGGTCAACCAAGGGCCATGAGCCACCTACCTGCATCAGCATTTCGAACCCACCGCCCGTGCTATCGATGGCCTGGAGAAGGCGCTGGCCGGGCTGGGCCTACTCGATGACGCTCTCGCCCTGGACCTGCGAAAGCCCCAGGACTACTTCAATCGCGTCTGGTCCACAGCCTTCCGCACCGCGGACCTCGCCGATTCGGCACGTTCCAACGACGACGAGCCCAACTCCGGTATCAGCGACGACCCTGGAGATACCACCGCATGAGCAGTGCCGAACCCCGCACAGCGGCTGCTAACGCATCGCGTCGTCGCAACACATCGGCTGCGCTGCTACGCATCAACGACACCATCACGCAGCTGCGTCGTGAGAAGGCTCGAATCAGCGTTGTCGCTGCCATTGCTCGCCGCGCGGACGTTTCGCGAGCCTTCCTCTATGACAACCCGATGCAAGAGCCGCAGTCACCCGGGCCATGGAGGAAGCCAGCGGACGACCAGAACATCCGTCCACTGCCACAGTCGAGAGCCGCGAGGCGACATGGCGCGAGCGGGCTCTGAACGCAGCGGAAGCACTCAAGGCCACAACTGCCGAGATCCTCACTCAGCGGGGCCGGATCGGCGAGCCCATCGGCCAGATCCGTGATCTGGAAGCGGATTGGACGGAGGAGGCCGTCCAACGCATCACCACCGAAAACACCGCCCTCAAACAGCGAGTCCGCCAGCTCACCAGTGGCAACCGTTCCCTCGACGGGCGGCTGAACGCTGCCCGCTCGAACCTCCGCTTCCATGACCGGCGAATCGCCGACCTCGAGGTCCAGATCGCCAGTCCGCAACCCCGCTAGATCCCTGCCGAAGGTCGCGACCTCAAACCCGCCTGAGGCACGCCGGGCGGACGCGTCGCCTTGATGGTCGGTAGCAGACGGGACCGGCCATACTGCCTAAGATTACATAATTAGCCCTAAGTCGGGCCGATTGTGTTATGGTCTACACAATCGGCCCGCCGACGGGTCATTTGTGTAGGGTGGTTGAGGTGGAGATCAGCTCGCAGGAAGCAGCGAACAGGCTCGGCGTTGGCCAGAGGCGGGTTCGCAGGCTAGTCGCGTCCGGCGACCTTCGCGGCCACCAATTTGCTGGAGTCTGGCACGTCGACGCTGGGGACGTTGCTCATCGCAAAGCGGTTAGTCCGAACCGAGGGAGGCCGTGGTCTGAGCGGGTCTCCTGGGGCGGTTTGTGGCTGTTGTCCGGTCTGGTACCTGACTGGCTGGGAGACACCGAGAAGTGGCGTTTGAGGAAGAGGCTCAGCGAGATGAGCCCCCAGGCACTGGCGCTGGCCGTACGCCGACGTGCACGAGTCGAGCACTGTCGGGTCCTTCCCGCCTACCTCGAAGCGGTGACGCAGGAACGAGGAGTCGTGAGCGGAGGGCTGAGCGCGGCCACATCCGCGGGAGCCGACATTGTCGGGATGGATCTCGCAGAGTTGTACTGCGGCGGTCAGACCCGCAATGATCTGTTCGCTCGCTTCGCGATCACGGCTACTAGCAGTCGGCCGAACTTGATCGTGCGGACTATCGAGAGCACCGATCTTGCGCAGCTGCTGCTGGCTGAGCGGACGGTGATGCCAGCCGCCGCGGTGGCAGTGGACCTCATCGAGTCGACCGATTCCCGGACGACGCACGCAGGCGCTGAACTCGCGGCGCGACTTCTGGATGAATTCGATCGTGGCTGAGGCGGAAACGGTAGCGACGTGCGTCCTTCCGTCTCTGCCGCCCAAACTGGACCGCCTCTGGGAGACTATCCTCGACATCGGGCAGGCGCTGTCTATCGACAGCTGGATGCTCGTCGGTGGACAAATGGTGATGCTGCACGGATTGATAGCGGGCAGAGTCATGACGCGCGCCACCAACGACATCGACGTGCTCGCAGCAGTGCTGCTACCGCCGGCGAAGCCAAAGCTCAGCGATTGCGTCCGCACTGTCAAGGAGCTCGGGTTCAAACCCCTCGAGGCGAACGAGCCCGATCTGCTGCATCGATTCGTCCACCCTGACGACGGAGCGATCATCGACATCCTCGCGCCGGATCACCAATCGTGGCCGCCAATCATCAAACAACCCCGCGCGACAGTCAGGATCGACGGTGGAACTCAAGCACTCCAGCGAGCTCAGACCGTCCGAGTGACCAAGAGCACCAGAACAGTCGAGATTGCTATCCCGTCGCTCCTCGGAGCGCTCATCCTGAAAGCCGCAGCATTCAGGACCGAGAAGCTTCGACCCGAGCGGCACGTATCCGATGCCGCGTTCCTCGCCTCATTGATCACAGACCCGATCGGCGTCAAGGCACAGTTCAAAGGCAGCGACTACGGTCGGATTCTCTTCCTGGACAGAGACTTAGCGGATCCGGAGCAGTCCGCTTGGATGGCGCTCGGCGAGTACCGCGAGGACGCCGTAGCGGTCTGGCGGATCCTCCGTCAACCTCCACCGAACCCCCAGATCATCAAGGTCTGACAGAGCGGAGCAGCGGTCAATGGTCCATGCGGCCTCGATCAGTTCACGGCGAGGCATCTCAGACGGCCCTTCTTCGCCTACCACCCGCCAACTGCCTGCTCCCGGCTCGCCCTCGGGTACCTTTTCAAACACGCTCGCAGCGGGCAGTTCGACCTCTAGCCTCCGCCTGATCGCTCCTCGATCGGTCTTGCGGACCTGATCGATGAGCCAGTTGCGGATGGACCTGCGCAGTAACCGACCGAACGCGTCCTCGTCGGTAGCCGCCGCAGTCAGCATCGCCGTGACCTGCTTCGCCTTGTCTACCAGGAACTCCTGGACAACGTCGCCGACATCCAGACCGGCCCACTCGTTGGAGCGCAACAACTGAGGGAACCGCTCCAGTTCCTCCCACACGATCCTGCGCATAGCCCTAATACCCTGCGTGCCCAGATAGCCAAGCTCACGAAGTTCTTCAAGCCCCGACACCCGGTTCGCCCCCTCCCCGCAGGCGAGCTTAGGGCGTCACAGAGTGGCTGTCTGCCCCTCACACATCGCAATCGGTCCAGTCACCAATGACGTGTCCTCGCGGTACCACGACCTCGTCGATCTCGCGCTGATCATCACCACGAATGTTCTCCGCGCTCAACCGACGGTGCGCGCCATCCATGAGGAGTCGGCTCGTCGGCCGGGACTGGTGCTGCCGAGCCGGATGATCTCCCCTGGCCCGGGTTGGGTAACTGGCTACCGCACGGTCGCAAGGGGCAGCCTGTTGCCGGCTGATCTGCATTCCCTGGATGCGGCGACGGCGGTTGTCGGTGAGTGCCTCAATCCCCTACTCCAGCGGCGGCGCCGGACCGGAGTCTGGAACCCGGCGTGAGAAGGCTGGAGCGCCGACTGACAGAGGGCGCGTCAGATCATCGGGCCAGGGCCTGGTCGAGGATCTGGGCCCATTGGCGGACGATGCCGCGGCGGCGGGCGCTGTCGTCGGTGAGTAGGTCGGCCAGGCCGAGGCCGCGGACCATATCGAGGACGCCCTGCACGGTTTCGCGGACACCCGGTGTGCGCTCGTCCACCTCGAGCACCTCCAGCAGGGTCCGGTGTACCTGTCGCCCGACGTGGCTCTCCAGCCTGACGATCTGCTGACGAAGTGATTCCTCGGTAGAGGCCGCGACCCACAGGTGTAGCGCAGCCCGGAACAGCGGTCCGGTGTAAACGTCGGCGAGCAGGCCGACGATCGCCTCGGTGCGGCCGGCGCCGCTCGGCAGGACCGTTGCCTGCTGCCGGATCTCGGCCAGCCGCACCTCGGTCATGTACTCCACGGCCGCGGCGAACAAGTCAGCCCGCGTCGGGAAGTGGTGCTGTGCGGCTCCCCGTGACACCCCGGCCCGAGCCGCTACGACCGCGACAGTGGTGGCGGAGTAGCCGACCGCGGCGAGTGAATCGAGCGCAGCCTCCAGCAATTTCTGCCGCGTCGCGCGACTTCGGTCCTGCTGAGGCTCCCTGACCAGTTCGCTCACGACGACTCCAAGAAAACGGCGAGGTCCTCGTCGCTCGCGGTCCGCCCTGCCGACGTGGTCACGCTCCAGGCTCCCGAGCTCTCAGCTCACGGCGCAGAATCTTGCCGGAGGCCGCTTTCGGCACCGCCTCGATGAACTCCACCTGCCTGACCTTCTTGTACGGCGCGACCCGGGCGGCCACGTAGGCCATCACGTCTTCGGCCGTCAACGAAACCCCGGGCATCGGAACGACGAAGGCCTTCGGGACCTCGTTGCCGTCTGACTGGACCCCGATCACGGCGGCGTCGGCGATCCGGTCGTCGGTGAGCAGGACCGCCTCCAGTTCAGCCGGTGGGACCTGATACCCGTGATACTTGATCAGCTCCTTCACCCGGTCGACGACGTACAGGTAGCCGCAGTCGTCGACGCGACCGAGGTCGCCGGTGTGCAACCAGCCCTCCGGGTCGATGGTTGCGTCGGTCTCCGCCGGCCGGCCGAGGTAACCCTTCATGACCTGCGGTCCGCGGATCCAGATCTCGCCGACCTCGCCGTCGGCGGCCTCCTCGCCGTCAGTACCGACCAGCCGCATCTCGGTAGACGGGAAGAGCTTGCCCACGGCACCGGGCGGCGGATCCTGAGCGTCCTGCGGTACGGCGTGCGTACCCGGCGACAGCTCGGTCATCCCGTAGGCCTGCAGTACGGCGTGCAACCCGAGCCGTTTGGCGCAGGCCGCGGCCAACTCGCCATCCAGTGGAGCCGCGGCGCTGGTGACGTACTTCAGCGAAGACAGGTCCACCCCATCGACAGCAGGGTGTTTGGCCAATGCCAGCACGATCGGAGGCGCGACGAAGGCCCGGGTGATCTTGTGCTCGTCCAGCACGGTCAGGAACTGCTGAAGGTCGAACTTTGGCAGCACCACCACGGTTGCGCCCAGTCGCAGCGGCAGGTTCATCAGCACAGTCAGCCCGTAGATGTGGAAGAACGGCAGGATCGCGATCAGCCGCTCGTTCTCGCCGACGTCGATCGTCGCCTCGGCCTGCACGATGTTCGTCCCGATGTTGCGATGGGTCAGCATCACCCCCTTGGCCGCGCCGGTGGTTCCACTCGAATAGGGCAGCACGGCGACGTCGTTCACGGGGTCGATCTCAACCACGGGCTCCGGCGCGGTGGTCGCCATCAGCTCCACCACCGAGCGGAATCCCTCCGCCGCGTCGCAGACGAAGATCTCCTGCACCGCGGTGCCCTGGAGAGCGGCAGTCGCCACCGGGAGGAACAGCGAGATCGTGACCAGAAACCGGGCTTTGGAATCGATCAGCTGCTTGTTCAGCTCGGTGACGTTGTAGAGCGCGTTGACCGTCGTGACAGTGGCTCCGGCTCGGGTCGCGCCGTAGAAGACCACCGGGTAGAGGATCGTGTTCGGGCTGTAGATCGCGATGGTGTCGCCGTGCACCACCCCCAGCTCGGCGAATCCCGCGGCCATCCGCCGACTCATCGCGTCCAGTTGGGCGTAGCTGATCTCCTTGCCGGTGACCCCGTCCACCAGGGCCGGCCGGTCGCCGTACTCCGTGGCCCGGCCGAGGACAGCGTCGTGGATCGGCACGTCGAGGACCTCGACATCCGGGAACTCACTGTGGATGACCATGGACGGATCGCCTCTCTGCTCGGGCCTGTGGTGCGGACGACTCTGGCTGACTCAGTACGATTTCGGTAGCCCGAGGCTGTGCTGAGCGACGAAGTTGAGGATCATCTCGCGGCTGACCGGCGCGATCCGACTGGCCCGGGCCGCGTTCACCAGCGCGGCGACGCCGTACTCGACCGTCATGCCGTTGCCGCCGAGCGACTGCACGGCCTGGTCGGTCGCCCGGACCGTCGCTTCGGCGGCGGCGTACTTGGCCATGTTCGCGGCTTCACCCGCGCCGACGTCGTCGCCCGCGTCGTACAAGGCGGCGGCCTTCTGCATCATCAGACGCGCGAGCTCGAGCTCGATCTTGCACTGCGCCAACGGGTGGGCCAGGCCTTGGTGGGCGCCGACCGGCCGACCCCAGACCTCACGCTCCTTGACGTAGGCAACGGCTTTGCCGAGCGCGTGCCGGCCGATCCCGATCGCGAACGCGGAAGCCATCACCCGCTCGGGATTCAGGCCGGCGAACAACTGCATCAGGCCCGCGTCCTCCGCGCCGACCAGCGACTCGGGCGGCAGTTGCACGTCGTCCAGGAACAGCGCGAACTGCTTGTCCGGGCTGATCAGATCCATCTCGATCTGCCGGAACTCGACCCCGGCTGCATCCGTCGGTACGACGAACAATGCGGGTTTCAGCTTGCCCGTCCGAGCGTCCTCGGTTCGGCCCACGACAAGGACGGCGCCGGCGACGTCCAGCCCCGAGATGTACACCTTCCGGCCGTTGAGGGACCAACCGTCCGCCGTACGCCGGGCCGTGGTGGTGATCTGGTGCGAGTTGGACCCGGCATCGGGTTCGGTGATCGCGAACGCCATCGTGACCGAGCCGTCCGCCAGCCCCGGCAGCCACTGCTCCTTCTGCCCATCGGTGCCGAACCTGGCGATAACGGTGCCGCAGATCGCGGGCGACACGACCATCATCAGCAGCGGGCAGCCGGCCGCGCCGAGTTCCTCCAGCACGATGGACAGATCTGCCATCCCGCCGCCTCCACCGCCGTACTGCTCGGGCAGGTTGACCCCGAGATAACCCAGCTTGCCGGCCTCCAACCACAGCTCGGTGGTGTGGCCGCCGGATCTCGCCCGCTCGTTGAAGTAGGCGTACCCGTACTTCCTGCCCAGCTCCCCGACCGCCGCCCGCAACGCCCGGCGCTCGTCTGACTCGACAAAGCTCACTGTTCCTCCTCGGTGGCGGTTCCCTGCGGAGCCTCGGCGGTTTGCTGCCGCGCGGTCCCGCATTCCTGTACGACGGCCAGGACCGCGCCCAGGTTGACCTGTTGACCGGCGGCAACGGCGAGCTCGGCGATGACGCCGTCGGCCGGTGCGGAGATAGTGTGCTCCATCTTCATCGCCTCCAACCAGAGCAGCGGCTGGCCCTGGCTGACCTGGTCCCCGACGGCGACACCGACCCGAACCACGGTGCCGGGCATCGGCGCCAGCAACGAGCCGGCTGCGACCTGCTGTGACGGGTCCGGGAACCGCTCGACCGGCGTCAGCGCGACCGATCCGAGCGGCGAGTCCACGCAGACGAGCCCGGGATACGCTGCCACCCGGAAGGTTCGGCGTACTCCGTCAACCTCCAGCACAACCTCGCCCGAAGCCGCCCTGATCAGCTGGACATTGCCGTCAGCAACCAACCCGTCGCGCGTCAGTCGATAAGCCACGTCGTACGACGAATCGCCGACGGTGAAGGCCTTGCGCTGTGGCGCGGACGGGAGATTCCGCCAGCCGCTGGGCAGGCCCTTCTGCACGGGTGCGGTCTCCCGCTGCGAAGCCGCGTCGGCCAGAGCTGCAGCGAGCGCCGACAGCTCTTCCGTGTCCTTGTCGGCGAGCGGTTCTGCCAACGTGTCGAGCCCATGTCGATCGAAGAACGCCGTATCGGTCTCTCCGGCCAAGAACGCCGGATGCCGCAGAATCCTGACGAGCAGGTCCCGGTTGGTTCTGACCCCGTGGATCTCCGCCTGCGCCAACGCCGCGGCCAACTTCGTCGCAGCACCTGTGCGGGTCGTTCCCCAGACAATCACCTTGGCCAGCATCGCGTCGTAGTACGGCGACACCTCGGAACCGTCCACCACGCCGGAGTCCACTCGTACCGAAGGTGCGTTGCCACGATCGGTCCCCAGCGGGAGGTGGAAGCGG
>JAWWOY010000648.1:0-6174 GCA_033851195.1 Kribbellaceae bacterium
GCCTGATCACGGTGTTCGTGGCTGCCCTGGTTACTGCCGGCATGGCGGGCGCGACGGCCGTCCCGCTGGCCTCGCTCGTCTCTGAGCACGCCACCGGGCTTGTCTATGCGAAAGCAGGCCCGGGCGGGCCTACCCGGTCGGAGGCCGATGCGGCCAGGTGGATCAGAGACAACAGCAAGCCGGGCGATCTAGTCGCCACCAACGCGCACTGCATGATCCAGCGAGGCAAGACCTGCGACAGTCGGCACTTCTGGATCGCAGCGCTGTCGGAGCGGCCAGTACTGGTAGAGGGCTGGTCCTACACCAACAAGGCCAACCGGGATTCCATCACCACCGGCGTCAACCCGAGCCTGCTGCCCTTCTGGGACACCCAACGGCTCGCCACCAACGACGCCGCCTTCACGAGCCCCTCGGCGGCCGTGGTCGAGTCCCTGCACCGGTACGGCGTCCGCTGGCTGTTCGCCGACAACCGAGCCGGAGAGATCTCGCCCAACCTGAAGCAGTACTTCCGCCTTCGCTACGCCACGCTCGACGCAACCATCTACGAGTTCAGGTGAGCTGTTGGTAGAGCGCGTCGGCCACTCGGGCTCGGCCGAGGCCATCGACGAGCTTCCAGCCGGCCGCGGCGATCCGGGCCCGCTCCACGGGGTCGGTGAGCAGCGGCCGCAGTACGGCGGCTCCAGCGGCCGGGTCCACCTTCAGCTCCGACAGCACGCCAACCCCGACAGCCGCGCCGGTAGCCACGGCACGCTCGTAGCCCATTACCTGGTTGTCCACCACACAGACCAGCCCAGCTGTTGCACCCAGGCACAGCAGTTCCCAGGTCGACGTACCCGAGGCGCTGACCACTAGGTCAGACGCCACCACAGCAGCAGCCAGCTGGGACGTCGGGCCGATCACCTCGACGTACTGGTCTGCCGCGAGCGGTACTGCGCTGATCGCCTTGGCCAAGTCCTCGCCGGGTGCCACCACAGTTGCCTCGAACGGAGCACCTGTCGCGGCCAGTGCAGCCACGACGTACGGGCCGGCCCCGAACGCATCGGTTCCACCGAAGAACGCGAAGACCTTCGGTACGCCGCCCGGCCCTGGCGCAGGTGGCTCCGCCTGGCGCAGTCCGAGCACCTCGTCGCGCAGCAGCGCGTAGTCCAGCCCCGCAAGCCGCACTGCACCGGACGGTAGGTCCGGCTTGTCCAGCTCCGAGCCGAGGTTCTGGTCGACGTATATGTCGGCCTGGGCCCCTCGCAGGTCGCCGTCCACGATCGCCAGCGTGCGCAACCCCGACTGGTGCACTGCCGTGAATACCTCGGCGTCCAGGTCGTACGAGTCGAACACCACAGCGTCCAGCTCGAGCCGGGCGAACAGATCGAGATGGTCCTGCGAGGTCCAGACGGCCGGCTCGACGGGGATGCCCCGGGCCATTATCTGATCGTTCGCCCAGGGGACGGTATGGCTGTCGCAGACGAAGACCACCTCGGCGCCGCGGCCGCGCAACTCCTCGGCCAGCGCGAGGCAGCGCATCACGTGCCCGATACCCCGCGTCGGCCCCACATCACACCGGACGCCGATCCTCACCATCTCACTCAGCACACCGCAGACCGTAGCCGCTCATGATGGGGGTCGTCGACAGCCTTCGCCGGCCCACGCGGCGCCGGCACCGCTACCGCCGAGAACAAAGCAAAAACGTCCTCGCGTTCGTCCGCTCCCCATTGGCGCATTGCCCGTCAGACCCCAAGATTTGAAGATGGAAGCAGGCGAAATTCGCAAGCTCGCCGAACTCGAGGACAAACACTGGTGGTATCGCGAGCGCCGTACAGTGCTCGCCCGGGCGCTCGATACCCTCACCGCGACCGGCGAGAAGCCTGGCCGGGCGCTCGACGTCGGCGCTGCCGGCGGCGGGAACACCCGGGTGCTCAGGAACCGGGGATGGGATGCAACGGCGCTGGAGTACAGCGCGGAGGGGGCCACAGTCGCGCGCCGGCGCAACATCCCGGTGATCCGTGGCGACGCGGTCGCGCTGCCCGTGGCCGACGAGGCGATGGACCTGGTCGTCGCGTACGACGTGCTGGAGCACATCAAGGACGACAAGGCCGCAGCGAACGAGATCGCCCGGGTACTTCGGCCCGGTGGCACCACCTTGATCGCCGTGCCATGCGACATGAATCTGTGGAGCGAGCACGACACCGCCGTCGGACATGTCCGCCGGTACAACCGGGAGGGCCTGCTGGACGTGCTCTCCTCGGCCGGACTGCGGATCGAGGAGGTCAAGTCGTGGAACGTTCTGCTCCGGCCGGTGGCGGCCTGGCGGCGGCAGAAGAGCACGGGCAGTGACCTGACGGAACTGTCCCCCCTCGTCAACCTCGGTCTCACGGCGGTGATCAGCGCCGAGCGGTACCTTCCTGTCGGCAAGCTGCCCGGCTTGTCGGTGCTGGTACGCGCCCGGCGGCCATGATCCGGTCACTGTCGTGACGTAGAGCGCCTGCTGGTTGAGGCAGGTGCGGCGCGGCCCGCTATCGTACGGACTTGCCGCTAAGCGTGTGTACGCTGCGCGGTTGTCCGGCAACTCCCCCTCAGAAGGGTCCAACTCGACGTGTCCATCCTCACCGGCTCCGACATCCTCGTCACCGGAGGCACCGGCTCCTTCGGCAAGGCGTTCATCCGCAATGCACTGGACAACCTGGACCCACGCCGGATCATCATCTTCAGCCGTGACGAACTGAAGCAGTGGGAGGTCCGCCAGTTGTTCGGCGACGACCCCCGGCTGCGCTTCTTCATCGGTGACATCCGTGACCGGCCCCGGCTGAACCGCGCCATGCACAAGGTCGACTACGTCGTCCACGCGGCCGCGCTGAAGCAGGTCGACACCGCGGAGTACAACCCGTGGGAGTTCGTCCAGACGAACATCATCGGATCGCAGAACGTGATCGAGTCCAGCATCGACTCGGGCGTGAAGAAGGTTGTCGCGCTGTCGACGGACAAGGCGTCCAGCCCGATCAACCTGTACGGCGCGACCAAGCTGACCGCGGACAAGCTCTTCATCACCGGCAACCACTACGCCGCCGCCTACGACACCCGCTTCTGCGTGGTCCGGTACGGCAACGTGATGGGCAGCCGCGGCTCGATCATCCCGAAGTTCCGCGCGCTGCACGAGGCCGGCCAGTCGCTGCCGATCACCGACCTGCGCTGCACCCGGTTCCTGATCACGCTGCCCGAGGCGGTCAAGTTCGTGGTCGACTCGTTCGAGCAGATGATGGGCGGCGAGCTGTACGTGCCGCGGATCCCCTCGATGAAGATCACCGACCTGGCCCAGGCGATCGCGCCGGGCGCCAAGATGCACGACATGGGCCTGCGCCCGGGCGAGAAGCTGCACGAAGAGATGATCAGCCCGGAGGAAGGCCGCCGCGCGCTGGCGATCGGCGACCGCTACGTCCTGCAGCCGGACCTGGCGACCTGGGGGTACACGCCACCGGCCGATGGTGTGCCGGTGGCCGACGGCTTCCACTACACCTCGAACAACAACGACCAGTGGTACACGATCGAGGAGATCACCAAGATCCTCGAGAGCGACGTCTGAGCGAGGACCCGGACCAGTGCTGCCCTACGGACGCCAGTCAATCTCCGAAGAAGACATCGAAGCGGTCACCGCGATCCTGCGCGGTGACTGGCTGACCACCGGGCCGACCGTCACCGCCTTCGAGCAGGCGATCTCGGACGTCACCGGTGGATACTCCACGGTCAGTTGCACCTCGGGCACGGCCGCTCTGCACATCGCGTACGCCGCTCTGGGCATCGGGCCGGGCGACGAGATCGTCACTACGCCGATGACGTTCGTGGCGACCGCGTCCTGTGCCGCGATCCTGGGCGCGAAGGTGGTGTTCGCCGACGTCGAGGAGGACACCGCGCTGCTGGATCCGGCTGCCGTCGAGGCGGCCGTGACCGAGCGGACCAAGGTGATCGCCGCCGTCGACTATGCCGGTCATGCGGCCGACTACGACGCCCTCCAGCCGATCGCGGACAGGATCGGCGCGAAGACGCTGGCCGACGCAGCGCACTCGATCGGCGGCACCTACCGCGGTCGCCAGGTCGGCGACCTGGCCGACGTCACCACCTTGTCGTTCTTCCCGACCAAGAACCTCACCACCGCCGAGGGCGGCGCAGTCGTCGCCAAGGACCCGGCGCTCGGGCTGCGGGCACGGGAGTTCCACAACATCGGCCTGATGCGCGACCCGGCCCGGTTCCACCTGACGGACGAGGGCCCGTGGCACCAGGAGGTACACGAGTTCGGCGTGAACTATCGGCTGACCGACGTGGCCTGCGCGCTCGGGCTGTCCCAGCTGAAGCGGCTGAGCCAGTTCAAGAAGCGCCGGACCGAGATCACCGCGCGCTACAACGAGGCGCTGCGGGACGTATCCGGAGTCCGCACCCCGGCGCAGCGCGACGACGTGGACCCGGCCTGGCACCTCTACCCGGTACGGATCCTGGATGGCCGCCGCAAGGAGATTTTCGTCAAGCTGCGGGAGGCCGGCATCGGCGTCCAGGTGAACTACATCCCGGTCTACTGGCACCCGGTCTTCGCCGAGCAGGGCTACCAGCGCGGCATGTGCCCGAACGCGGAGAAGTTCTACAGCGAGGAGATCTCGCTGCCGATGTTCCCCGACCTGACCGATACCGACGTCGACCGGGTCATCGAGACCCTGACCAAACTGGTAGAGAATTGACCACTGCGACGCCTGATTGGTCCTCCGAGAGCACGCGCTTGATCATGGTCGGGGCCGAGATGCTCAACTGGTCCGACCTGCACCCGGAGGACGGCCGTCCGGCGACCGGTGGGTCGGTGGCGGCCGCACTGCTGGATGCCGTACTGACCACCGGCGACTCCGTTCTGGTCGCAGGACCGCATTCGCTCGAGCTGATCGAGCAGGTGGCGGGCCGGGTCGCCGCTGTCGACGTACTGGTGCGGTCGGCGCCTGACGCCGAGGAGATCGCCTCGCACCTGGCCGAGCTCCCAGTTCGGGTCTTCTGCGGTGCTCTGGACCGCTTCGGCCCCGACCACGGCGAGAGCTCGTACGACGTCGTGGTGGCACTCGACGGCTTGTATCGCCTCGTTGGGCCCGACACCCCGGTACTGACCTGGGCCGATGCTCTGGCCACGCTACAAGGCCGTCTGGCTCCGACCGGACGGCTACTGATTGCTGCGGCCAACTCGTTCGGGATGGAGCGGCTGCTGCAGGCAGACGTAACGGCAACAGTGCCACGTGACGAGGCCTGGCCGCGGGACGTGTCTGGCAGTGTCGAGGCTCCGGCCGGACTGCGAGCCATCAGGGCGACTATCGAGTCGAGCGGCCTGACTGCGACCAGCGTCTACTCCCTCTACCCGGATCTGATCGACGCTCAGGTGGCGCTGGCCGATGCCACTGGGCCGCTGGCCGGCGCAGTGATCGCTCGGGTTGTTACTGGGCGCTTCACCGGCCCGGTGCTGACCGATCCATACCGTACGGCGCAGGATGCGGTCACTGCTGGCCTCGGTGCTGAGCTAGCCCCTGGCTGGTACTTCGTTACTGGCTCCGCTGATCTGCCCGCAACGCTTCCGGTGGGCGCGGTGCCGGAGCCAGGCTCGGGCGAACTGCTGGAGGAGGCGCTGCTGGCGGCTCTCCGGGTCGACGACCAGGCGGCGCTCCGCCGTACTGTGCCTGGCTACGTCTCCTGGCTGCGCGAGCAGGACTCGGCCATAGCCGCTGTGGCTTCGCCGGACAACCTGATCACGGACGGCGCGTCGTACGAGGTGTTCGACAAGGCAGGTGCTGCGACCGCTGGCAGCGGGGATGCGCTGGTCGTGGGACAGCTTGCGCGGTTCGTGCGACGGTCGCTTGAGGCGGGTGTTCGGCAACCGTGGACCGTCGGCAGCAGCCCGCGAGACTTGACCGCCTGGCTGACATCGATGGCCGGGATCACTGTCACCGAAGGGCTTTGGACTACCGTTGCTGACGGCAATGAACCGGTGCAACCTGTTGGTCATGCGGAACAGCTGGCCACGATCGCGCGCCTGTCGCACGAGCTGGCCGATGCGAATACCCAGGCGGCATGGTTCGAGAGCCAGCTGGACGGGATCCGGCGGTCGCGGCCGTACCGGATCGGCAAGGCCGTTCTGAATCCCGCCAGGGTGGTCGCGAAGCGGGT
>JAWWOY010000662.1:0-6259 GCA_033851195.1 Kribbellaceae bacterium
TCCCGGGCGCTGATGTGGCCGTTGCGCGAGCACTGCAGTTAGTCGGAAGCCATGGCTATTACCAGCTGTGCGCTCGCCTGGCGGCCAACATCTGGGCCCGACCGCGTGCTGGCTACGTGTCCGCTGCCGAGCAATGGAGCCGGATGGTTGCTACCGGCAACGCTCACAACAATGACCATCGTCCACCTGTCGGCGCGCTGGTGTTCTGGGCGACCGACGGACCGTATGGCCACGTCGCGGTGTACGTCGGCAACGGGCACATCGTCTCGAACGACATCAACGATCGCGCACCCGGTGAGGGTGGCGTGTACCTCGTCGAGATCGGCCTCATCGAATCCCAGTGGAACGCTACCTACCTCGGTTGGGCGCCACCCATCTATCCGAGTGCCTAAAAGCAGAAGGGCAACATCGATGTCCCGCATCGTCTATTCGTGGGTCCTGGCGCAGGATCCAGGGGTCACCCCGAACACCAACGGCCTGCCGGGCCTGCCCGCGCTACGGCAGCTCGCCGGCGCGCTGGTGACCTTCAGCCTCGTCATCTGCGTGGCGGCGTTCGTCATCTCGGCAGCTGCATGGGCGTTGGGGAGCTTCAACAGCAACGCTCACTACGCGGGCAAGGGGAAGACCGGCGTCCTGATCGCCGGTGGTGCCGCCATCCTGATCGGCTCTGCCAACGCGATCATCCGCTTCTTCAGCGGCATCAGCATCGCCTGACCCACGAAGCAAGGAGAAACTGGTGGCTTGGTCTGACTGTCTGCTCGACCCGGTGAGTTGTGTCGCTGGGGGCTTCGGCGAGACTGCCGCGAACTCGGCGTGGGAGTCGTTCCTGAAATGGATGGCGCAAGGCTTGTCGGACTTCTCGTCGTACACGTTCCAGTGCTTCAGCCTGAGTACGACGCCTCGCTTCGACCAGAAGTGGTGGCGGGACAACCTCGACCTGATGACCGTGGTCTCCCTGCCGATCCTGGTCGCGGTGTTCGTGTTGCAGTGTCTGTCCGCAGTCATTCGCCGCGAGCCCGGCCGTCTCGGGCACGCCGTGGTGGGAGCCCTGCTCGGAACGGCCGGCGTCCCGCTGGCGGTAGGCATCATTGCCAGCTGCGGCATGGTCGTTGACGAGGTCTCCACGGCCATCCTCGGTACCCAGGCGACTGCGGACGGGTTGAAGAGGATGACCGACATCACTGTGCTCCTTGCTGCAGGGACACTCGGGGGCTTCCTGCTGACGGCAGTCATCCTCGGGCTGGTGGCGGTCCTATCCCTGTACTTCGTGATGCTAATCCGCGAGGTGGCCCTGATCGCGTTTGTCGTGTTCGCACCGATCGCGATGGCAAGCTGGACCTGGTCGGCCACCCGGCACTGGCTGCGGCGCTGGATCGAGGTGGTCGGCGCACTGCTGTTCTCCAAGATCGCGATGGCCGTCATCTTCACCCTGGGCATCTCGGCCACCGGTGTATCTGGTCAGAGCGACGAATCCAACATCGGCACGTTCCTGGCCGGAATCCTTCTCGTCGCCATGGCTGCCTTCGCCCCGTTGGCAACGTTCTCGTTCATCCACTGGGCCGGTGACCAGGGCCACGCGGCGGCTCATGCGCTCCAGCAGGGGTCGGCTGGGGCCGCGGCGGTGCGCGACCGGATCGAGCAAGCTCAGCAGTGGCGTGCCGACCACTTCGGCGGCAGTTCAGACGGTGACGACTCTGGACCGGTCATCGATGGCGACAGCGACCAGCCCGAGGACCGGGCAGGTGACGATCCGACTGGTTCAGGCTGGTCCCCAGACCACGATGGGGGCGGATCGGGCTCCCAGGAAAGCGTCGACTCCACGCCGCCAACCTCGCCCGCGGCGGGTAGCGAGGGAGCGAGCGCCACCGCCGAGGCCACCAGTCACGTGAGCGTCGATGCCTCGGACGGACCCGGGGTGCAGTCGGACAGCTCAGCGGACCACGGAACAACTGGAGAAGAACGATGACGATGTCGAATTCTGTGTCGGCGCGATTCCCCAGGCCGGATCGCGGTGCCCTGTTGCTCGGTCTGCGCCCGGTCCAGGTCGCCCTGATCGCTGCGGCGGTGGTCACAGGAGCGCTCGCAGTCTTCGGTCAGTGGTCCTTGACGGCAAAGCTCGCGGGGCTGGGTCTCACTGCCGGTTGCATCGTGGTCGCGTTCGCTCGCGTCGAGCAACTGCCGGCGTACCGGTGGCTGGTGCTCCGCGGCGCCCAACTCGTCCGGGCGGCGACGAAGCAGCAGTCGTTCCGAGCACGAGTTCTCGAACCACGTCGCCACGGGGTGCTGCGGCTGCCGGGAGAACGCGGCTTGCGGATCCTCGACACCAGTTCCACGATCGGCGCCGTCCACGATCCACGGCGCCGGCGGCTCATCGCGGTCGCGAAAATCGAAGGCCCGGCACATCTGCTGCAGAACTCCGAGGAGCAGGATCGGCGCGTGACGGCGTACGGACGCTTGATCTCGGGTCTGTGCCAGGGCAACCGGATCGCCCGGGCGCAGATCCTCGAGCGCACGCTGCCCGATCCGGGCGACGGGCTGGGGGAGTGGGCCCGCAAACGGAACCTCGATGCCGGGTCGCCGGCCGGTGCGATCTACCGCGACCTCCTGCAGCACGCCGCGCCGGCAGCGGCCAGACACGAGACGCTGTTCAGTTTCGCGGTGGACCTCGATGCGGTCTCCCGGGAGGTCCGCAAACACGGCGGCGGGATGTCAGGCGCGATGTCGGTCCTGGAATCCGAGGCCCGCGCGTTCCAGACCACCCTGGCCGCGGCAGGTGTCGCCGGTTGCTGGCTCAACGCCTCCGAACTCGCGATGAGCCTCCGCGTCGCCTTCGACCCGGCCGCGACTCACACCATCCCGAGCACCGAGTCGTTCGACGCGGCAGATGCAGGGCCCCTCGCCGTCGAGGCCGCCTGGGACCACCTGCGAACCGACTCGTCCTTCCACCGTGTGTACGTGATCTCCGAATGGCCGCGGATCAGGACCAGTGCGTCCTTCCTGAGCCCGATACTGCTGAAGCCAGGGATCCGGCGAACCTTCTGCCTGGTTCTGCAGCCGATCCCGATCAGCAAGGCACTGCGCGACGCACGGCGCCACCAGGTCGAGCGGGTGACGGATCGCGCCACCCGCGCGAAGATCGGCCAACTGGAGACCGAGGAGGACCGCCAGCTCGACGCCGACGTCGCTCAGCGGGAGAAGGACCTGGCAGCCGGGCACGGTGATATGCGCTGGCTTGGTCTCGTCGCCGTCTCGGCCGACACTGAACAGGCCCTTGATGACGCGTGCACAGAGGTCGAGATCGCCGCCGCGCAGGCTCTGCTCGACCTGCGCCGTCTCGCCGGCCAGCAAGTTGAGGGGTTCGTCGCGGCCGCGCTCCCGTTCGGAGTGGGGCTCGGATGAGACGACAACGCGCCGCGTACTACGAGCCGTCCGACACCGACCGGCGAACACGGCACGCGATGCGGAAGGCATCTTACGGCGAGATCCGCAACGACCGCCGTACGCGCACTGTGACAGCGCCACGTGACGACTCTCCGGAACCGTCGACGAAGCAGCCGTACGACGCACGACGGCGACTGCCGCTGCTCGTCGACAGCCACCGGGCCACCACCAGGATCCTGCGGATCGCGTACCCATTCCTGGCCGAAGGTGGACTCGGGGCCGATGGCACCTACATCGGGTCTGACGTATTCAGCGGGGGATCGTTCGTCTATGACCCGTGGGTCCTGTACCAGGCAAGGGTCATCACGAACCCGAACGTGCTGCTTGCCGGGGTCATCGGCAGCGGCAAGTCTTCCACCGCGAAAGCCCTCATCACCCGTTCGATTGCCCTCGGTACCAAGGCCTACGTGCCGTGCGACCCGAAGGGCGAATGGACAGCCGTCGCCGAAGCGATGGGCGGAGCCTCGATCAAACTGGGCCCTGGACTGCCCACCAGGCTCAATCCCCTGGACGCCGGCCGGCGACCGAGCACGGTGGCCGTGGACGAATGGCAGCGCATCGTCTGGTCCCGCCGGCGTGCGCTACTGGGCACCCTCGCCGAGTCGACCCTCGGACGTCCGCTGACCGCGGTCGAGCACACGGCCCTGGACCTCGCCCTCGAGACCGTCACTGCCGGGATATCGCCGACCATCCCTGACGTCGTCACCGCGCTGTTCGCTCCCGATCCCAACCTGGCCGAACGGGCCGGCCTGAAAGCTGAGAACGTCATGACCGACGGCCGCGAGGTCGCGCACGCGATCCGGCGCCTGGTGCACGGTGACCTGTCCGGAATGTTCGACGGCCCATCGACCACCTCATTCGATCCGACGCTGCCCATGGTCACACTCGACTCCTCGTGGATCGGTGCTGGCGGCAACGACCACGCGCTGCGCCTGACACTCGCCTGTGCGTCGTCCTGGATGGAAGCCGCGGTCGCTGACCCCGCAGCAGGCAAGCGGTACATCGTGTATGACGAGGGATGGCGCGTGATGCGTGACCCGGCACTGCTGCGCCGGATGCAAGAGCAGTGGAAGCTGTCCCGGGCCTGGGGTGTCGCGAACGTGCTGATAGTTCACCGCCTATCCGATCTCGCGGCGGTCGGCGACCTCGGGTCCGAGGCCCGCGCCCTCGCCGAAGGACTCCTGGCTGACTGCTCGACCAGAATCATGCTCCGCCAGGAATCCGACCAGCTCGCCCGCACCGCCGCGATGCTCGGTCTGACGGATGTGGAGATCGCCACCATCGCCAAGCTGCCCAAGGGCCGCGCCCTGTGGCGGTTGCCGAACCGCTCGTTCGTCGTTCAGCTCGTCCGGCACGCCCGCGAGGTCCAACTGTTCGATACCGACGCCCGGATGTAGGCAAACGATGAACCCTGGCCCCCGACCACCACGCGACCTCACCGACATGATCTTCATCGGCGCTGGCGTCATCCTCGCCTGCGCAGGAATGCTCTATCTGGCCGGCGGACTGACCAGCCTCGTAACCCGCCACCACTGGCTCGATTCCCCATGGATCGACGCGGTCAAGGTGCTGATCAATCCGGCGAATCCTGCCGACGCCTTCGGACTGACCGCGGCGGACCTCAACCCTGTCCTGTACTGGCTCGTTGTTGCCCTGCTAATCAGTGCGCCGATCGGAGGGCTGGTCGGAGCACGTCGTCTATGGCACGGCCGGAAGGGTGGGAATGGTGTACGGGCGAAGTCGTTGGCCGCGCGGCCGGGACTGGCGACCCGGGCTGACGTCGAGGCCGCGGTTGGGCGGCGGCAGGTCGTCCGTCGCGGACGCTCCGCTCGACCCCTGGCACAGACAACCTCGCCGAGGGAAGTCGGAACCCTCCTCGGCCACTCTCGCGGCCGCGAATGCTGGGCATCCGTTGAGGACTCCCAGATCGATGTTGGCCCACCACGCTCAGGCAAAGGTCTCCACCAGATCATTGGCGCCATCATCGACGCGCCCGGTGCTGTCGTCACCACCTCCACCCGCCCGGACAACCTCGCTGCAACCCTCGAACTCCGCCGTGCCATCGGCCCAGTCGCAATCTTCGACCCGCAGAACCTCGGCAACGTAGAGGGCATCCGCTGGTCACCAGTCCGCGGCTGCGACAACCCCACCACCGCCATGGTCCGCGCAAGCGGCCTCGCCGCCGGCGCGGGCTTCACCAAAGGAGGCGTCACCGACGGCGCCTTCTGGCACGGCCAAACCGAGATGGCGCTCCGCGGCCTCCTCCACGCAGCCGCCATCGACGACTGCGGCATCAGCCAGCTCTACCGCTGGGGCCTCGAACCAGCCTCCGCGATCGAAGCTGTCACCATCCTCAACCGCTCTACCGACGCCGCCGAAGGCTGGGGCGACACCCTCGACGGCATCGTCCGCATGGACGGCCGCACCCGCGACGCCATCTGGGCCGGCGTCCGCTCCTCCCTGTCCGCGCTCGCCGACCCCGCCGTACGCATAGCCTTCGACCCACCACCCGGCGAGGGCCTCGACCCGAAGACCTTTATCACCGAGCGCGGCACCATCTACCTCCTCGGCACTGGCCTCGGCGCCAGCGCTACCTCCGCGTTCATCGCGGCTTTGTTGGAAGACATCACCGAAACAGCCCGCCAGCTCGCCGCCGGCAACCCCGGCGGCCGCCTCGAACCACCCCTTGCCCTGGTCCTCGACGAGATCGCCAACCTCTGCGCCGTGCCATCCTTGCCGTCCCTCATGGCCGACGGGGGCGGCTCCGGCATCTCCACCCTCGTCGTCATCCAATCGCTGGCCCAAGCCCGCGAACGCT
>JAWWOY010000666.1:0-5267 GCA_033851195.1 Kribbellaceae bacterium
TGGTCACCTCCGTCAGACCGTTCGCCAGCTGTACGTAGCCGCGCAGTGCGTCCATCACCATGACTGCCTCCTTGCCTCGTTGCCAGCAACGGTATCGCGCAGTCACTGTTTTGCCAGGGTCCCGGGGTCGAGAGCTCGTGCGTGGCTCGTTGCAGAGGCGCCGGAGACGTGTGCCAACTCCCGGCTCAGGACCCCAGGCCGACCTTCTTCAGAGCGGCGTCGATGTCGATTTTGCGACGGTTCGCGACGGGTTTGGGGAGGGGACGACGGCCGCTTGCCTGCGGCGCGGGCTTGGCCGGCTCGTCCAGTGCCTGCCAGGTCGCTGACAGGATCGCGCGCAACCCGTCGTACGGCTTCCCCTTGCCGGTCACCGTGACGACGCCGTCCACCACCTCGGCGGTCCAGCCCTCGCAACTGTGCTTGCTGCCGGCCACCTCGACACCCGGCTGCGCCTCGGCCAACGCGCCAAGACCGGCCGCGATGTACGTCGGCCGCTGGTTCTTCGGCGCCACCGCCAGGTCGTGTGCGTCGTTCACGCCCGTAGCGACCCAAAGACTTGCGATCCCGACGGCATGAGCACCGGCGATATCTGAGTCGAGCCGGTCGCCGATCATCAGCGGCCGCTCTGCCTCGAGGCGCTCGATACTGGTCTCCAGCAACGGCGGTTCGGGCTTGCCCGCCACCACCGGATCGACTTCGACAGCAGCCCGGACCGCCTGCACCAGGGTGCCGTTGCCGGGTGCCTTGCCACCGGCCGTCGGGATGGTGAGGTCCAGGTTCGTGGCGTACCAGCGAGCGCCTCCGTTGATCGCGTGCGCGCCGTCGGCGAGCATCACCCAGTTCACGTCCGGGTGGAACCCCTGGGCGACGGCGACCGGATTCGCGTCACTGCTGCGGACGGGCGTCAACCCGTACTCCTCCAACGCGACGTACAGGCCCTCACCGCCGACCACCAGCACCGGCGAGCCCTTGGGGAACTCGGCCGCGATCAGCTTCGCCGCCGCCTGCGCGGAGGTGACCACGTCGTCGGCGATCACGTCCAGGCCGAACGACGCCAGGTGCTCGGCGACCACCGAGGCCGGCCGGCTCGCGTTGTTGGTGATGTAGCCGATCCGCATGCCCTCCTGCGCCGCCTTGCGCAGGTTCTCCGGCGCGTCCGGGACCGGATCCGGCCCGACGTACACGACGCCGTCCAGGTCGAGCAGCGCGACGTCGTACCGGCTGGCCAGCGGTTCGTCACACGCGGACAGCGGAGTGGGCGCTTCGGGTGTCCCGGTCACGCTTCCCCCCGTACGATGCCGCCCATGTCGCTGTCCGCGAGCGTGTTACGGCTGGAGCCGATGCGCGCCTGGCGGTTCGTGGCCGGCAAAGTGAGCGCCCTCGGCGCCGTGACCTCGCCGCCGTACGACGTATTGGAACCCGCCATCGTCCGGCGGCTGACTGAATCTGATCTCCATAACATGGTGAGGCTAATCCTTCCACGCGATCCTGGCCTCGGATCCCACCGGTACGACGAGCCCGCCCAGCGGCTGTCCAGCTGGCAGCGAGACGGCATCGTCATCCAGGACCGAGAACCCGCGCTTTACGTCTACGAGCAGCGGGTCGGCGACTCCGTGTTATGTGGTCTGGTCGGTGCGCTCGGCCTCGATCCGGGACATCAGGTGGTGTTGCCGCACGAGGACGTGATGCAGAACTGGGTCGACGACCGCTATGCCCTGATGCAGTCGACCGACGCCGATCTCGAGCCGATCCTGCTCGCCTACTCGGGTGGTGGTGTGGCCAGCGACGCGGTCGACGAGGCCCGGTCCGGTGTGCCCTGGCTGGTCGCCGAGACCGAGAACGGCGCACAGCATCGGATCTGGCGGATCGACTCCCCCGAGACCCACGCACGGATCGCCGCCGAACTGGCCGGCCACGAGGCGCTGATCGCCGACGGGCATCACCGGTACGCCGCCTACCTGGAACGGTTCCACAGTGATCCGTCGAGAGCCGGCGCGGATCGAGGACTGGCGATGCTGGTCGATCACGATCGCCATCCACTGACGCTGGACGCGATCCACCGCATCGTGCCCGGCCTCGACCTCGCAACAGTCAAAGCCCGTACGCCGACCGGCTGGCAGGTGCTGCCGGGTCGGGTGGAAGGCGTACCCGACCGGATCGCCATCACCGACGGGACGGACTGGGTCACCCTGCGGTCCACCGAAGGCCAGGTCACCCCGACGGTGTCGCTGCTGCACGAGGAACTGATCCCAGCCTGGGGCGTCAATCCGGGAACCATCGCCTTCCACCACGCGCTCTCCGACGCGCTGGCTTCGGCTGGTCCGAACCAAGCAGCGGTCGAACTTGTACCGCCACGCCTCGACCAGGTCCTCAGCACAGCAGCCCGCGGCGCCCGTCTTCCCCAGAAGGCCACGTCCTTCGGCCCCAAACCCCGAGTAGGCCTCCTCTTCCGCACCCTCCCCAAGCCCCATTGAGCGGCAACTGGAGGCGGACTCAAGCGGGCAGTGCACCGGGGGTGGGTCGAAGGGGAGGTTGATCGGGCCGTGCACAAGGCCGGCCTCGTCGGCTGCAACGTAGCGGCCTGGTGTCGCGTTCTCAGGGTGAGGTGAGTTTCATGCTCGGAGTTCGCCTGGAAGCGCGGCAAGTGCGAGCCCGAACCCTGCGGGAAGGGCGGGGCTTCCGGCTGGTCGCGATCCTTATTCGAGCCGCGCCCGAAGGTCAGGGGCGGTGGTAGAGGGCCAGGAATTCTTCGCGGAGCGGTCGGCGGGCGGCGCGGTGACGCTCCAGCAGGCGGCCGAGCGAGAATGCCAGCTCCGCATCACCCTCGGCGGCTGCCTCGGCTCCGAGCAGGTTGAGCGCATCCGCTGCGGCGCAGTGGTCCTGGTGCTGGCCTAGCAGATCCTGGAACTTCGCTGCCAGCGCGGCGATCTCCTTGGCCTCATCGCCGAGTACAGCACAGCTCTCGGCCGCATAGCGGACGCGTTTGGCCGAGAGCCGAACCTCGTGCCAGTCGTCGTCCGGTGACCAGGGCTTGAGCTGGTCCGCAGCGCCGGTGAAGGTGATGCGCGCCGACTCGAGCAGCTGTGGGAGAACCTTGGTGGATGGCTTGGACGCCTTCGGTTTCAGGTCCGGTGCCTTGGCGACAGCTTCGAGGTCGTCCAGCAGTTGCGCCGTCCGTTCGCCGCCGACCACCTCTGCCGAGCGCGCAGCGGCTCGCTCCAGCCCAGCCGTCAGCGTCGTCAGAATGGTCGACATGTGGTCAGGATTGTCTTCACTGATGGCACTGTCCCCAACCAGCGCAGCGATGACTTCGAGATCCCGCGCTTCGCCGCAGCTGACCGCCAAGAAGGAGAGCTCGGCGCGGAGATCACGAGCCCAGTCGCCTGCCAGGAACTTGCGGAACAAGCGCAGGTCGCTGCGCAACCGGCGGCAGGCGACCCGCACTTGGTGGATTCCGTCGTCCTCCGACGCCTCGACCATGGCGACCGCCTTCTGCAGCCGGATCGAGCCCTTCGCCAGCGCCACTGTCACCAGCTCGCCAACCGGCGACTCCGCCGTCAGGCCTACTGGGGTGTCCACCATCGACCCATTCTCGCCGACCCCGTCAACACCCGTCCTTTGCGAGCGCGCGGATCCGGGCTACCTGCGGTCAGAGCGCTCATGCCCGATGAGGGCGGCTCGCTACGTTCTGTCGGATGCGTGGGCGAACTCCCGGACAACCTGAGCGAGCCGCGCCGGCTGGTCCAGGGGGATGAGGGTGTAGCTGTCTTCTACCTCGACGAGCCGTCCGTGCGGGAGGAGCTCGGCGAGGCGTCGGCCATGCTCGGGTGGCATCACGCGGTCCCCGCTTGCCCAGACGACGAGGGCGGGACGGTCGAAGCTCGGAAAGCCTTCGGCCGCGGCAAGCAGGATGTTGGTGTCCGCGCTTGCTGCTCGCAGCATCCGTACGGCGTCGCGGCGAATGTCAGGCTGCTTCAGGACCGGCTTCATCCACCGGGCGGTAGCGGCGTCCCCGCGCAGAGTCAGCCACCCGAACGCGATCGGGAGCCGCCGGATGATCCGAAACCGCATTTGCTGCATGAATAGCCCGAACATCCGGGGCGAGAGCTTGCCAATGAGTACCAGCGTCTTACCCGTCAGCCCTGGCGGGAAGTTGTCGAATGCATCGCAGGAGGCGAGCACAACCCGTCCCACGCGTGCGGCGCCGTCGCGCATCAGCAGTTGAACGAGCGCTCCGCCGGTGTCATTGCCGACGAGGGTCACGTCGTGAAGGTCAAGGCGTTCGAGGAACTCTGCGACCAGCCGGGCTATCCCGGGCAGCGACAGGTCGGCGTCGGGGTGCATCGCGTGACGATGCGCACCGAGCGGCAGCGTCGGTGCCACGCATCGGTGATCCGCGGACAACTCAGCGATCGCTCCGTCCCACAGGCAGGCGTCCATCATCGAGCCGTGCAACAGCACAAGCGTGGGTCCGTTGCCGCCGGTGTCCTCGTACTCGATCGTCCCGGCGGACAGCTCGATCTCCCTCATGCCGATCGGTGCAGCGCGGCGGCGGGGCGATCCGTCGGCGATCGGTGAAGCAGGTGCCGGCTCAGGAAGGCCAGCTCGGCCTCGACGGTCTGCTCGTGGCCACCCAGGAACGGCTCGTAGTGCCCGCCGGGCATCCGGACAACCTCTCCCCGGGGAGCGCGGTTCGCGGCGGCTACGGCGGGCTCGGCGAGCGCTGACTGATCCTGGTCGCAGACGAGAACGAGCAGCGGACCCACTACCCGGGACGCGTAGCGGCCGGGCCGGTAGGAAGTGATACGGAGCGCGGAGCGGGCGGCGATCGCCTGCTGCCAGTCCGGGTACCTGTTGTCCGGGTTGAGCGCTCTGTCGCCGTCGAGGCCGTCCGGCGTGGTGAGCATCGCGACGATCCCCGGCTCGCCGGCGAGGGGCACCAGCAGGGGCTGCCGGCCGAGGAGACCACCGACGGCGTCGAGGAGGCCCCTGACGGTGAGGCGCAGCATCGCGAGTGGCGTCTGGTGGCGCGTCGCCTTGCGTGTGGCGGCCGGACCGTCGGCGAGCGGCGTCTGGGCGATCGCCGCCGCGAGCTGCGGGTTGCCCGCCGCGACATGGAAGACGTGACCGCCCGAGAGGGAGAAGCCCCAGACCGCGAGCCTGGTCGGGTCGACTCCCGGCAGGGTCGCAGCGAACTCGATCGCGGCCTGCCAGTCGGCGAGCTGCTCCCCGATGCGTACGATCTGGCGCGGCTGCCCTCCGCTCTC
>JAWWOY010000642.1:0-4539 GCA_033851195.1 Kribbellaceae bacterium
CGTCAGCCAGCATCCGCGCCCAGGCGGCCAGTTCGTGCCCTTCGGCGGATGTGCTCACAGACCCATACTGGCTGCCCGATAGTTCGGCACCGGCCGAAGCGACCCGCTCTTAGCGTCGCGACCATGACTCACCTGACGGCCGGGCTGACTCCGCAGCCGTCCGAGCTGGTCCGTCCGCCGCGCGTGGCCGAGTGTCCGCTCCAGGGGCCTGGTCGCCGTCGATCTACAACTTCGCCACTCCTTCGGGCTGGGCGCGGAGTTGGGTGAAAGCTTCCGCACCAAGACGCCTGCGATCAACCGAGCGGTCTCTGCAGCCGGTCCAGCTCGTCGGCAGCGCAGTTGACGTGGCGAGCATGGCGCTGGTGGGTGGGTGCCGATCGGGCAAACTGATGGCCCAGAATATTCCGATCCCGAAGGGAACCAATCTTGAGTCAGCTCTCCCATCTCACGCCGGCAGGCGTTGCCCCAGGCAACGGTTATAGCCACGTCGTAACCGGGCCCGGTCGGTGGATAGCCATCGCGGGTCAGGTCGCGCTGGATGCCGATGGCGAGATCGTCGGCGTCGGTGATGCCGAAGCCCAGGCCCGGCAGGTCTTCGCGAACCTGAAGCTGTGCCTCGATGCGGCCGGCGCGACCTTCGCGGATGTCGTGAAGCTCAACTTCTTCGTCACCGACATCGCTGCCCTGCCGGCAATCCGGGCTGCCCGCGACGCATACATCGACACCGACAACCCGCCCGCCAGCACGGCCGTCCAGGTGGTCGCGCTGTTCCGCCCGGAGCTGATCCTCGAGGTCGAGGCCTACGCGGTGGTCCCCGACTGATGAAGGTCGCAGTTTACGGGGCCTTGCCGCCCGCCGGTTAGCCGAGGACTTGGTCCAGAAAATGTATATGCGACTCGATATGGCATATCGAGTCGCATATACGTTTTGGCTTCGCTCCCGGCGTAGCGCCGCTGGCGGTCACCTCCAGCCGGTCACGCTCTAGTGGCCCTCACGGGACACTAAGTGTCCCCTGAGGGCCGCTAGCGAGGAATTCGTCCAGAGCTTGAACGACGAGCTCGGACTTCTCGAGGGTCTGCATGTGGGGTACGCCGGGCAGTTCCTGAAAGGTCGATCCAGGGATGCGCCCGGCGATCTCTTTCTGGAACGCGGGCGGGCCGGACACGTCAGCACCACCTGCGAGCACGAGGGTCGGCGCCTCGAATCCCGCCAGCCGGCCTCGCACGTCCAACTCCTTCATCGACCGCCAGGCGGCGGCCCAGTTCTCCGGGTCGGCACGCAGCAAGCACTCGCGGGCATAACGCGCGCCCCAACTGTCGACCGCTTCGGGCGTGAACCAGCGAGCCAGTGAAGGTTCGAGCTGTGCCTCCATGCCGTCGGCCTCGGCTGACCGAGCCCGCTCCTCGAACACGTCCGGGAAAGGCTGATCAGTGGTCGCGAGCAGGGCAAGCGCCGCGAACCGCTCGGGATATGCGACGGCCGCTGTCTGTGCGATCGCGCCTCCGTACGACAGCCCGACCACCTGCGCCTGGTCCAGACCAAGACCATCGAGTACGCCGACGAGGTCGGCCGCGGTGTCCGCCAGGGAGAACGGCCGGGGCGATTCAGCTGCCGCGCCGTGACCGCGGATGTCGTAGGCGAACAACCGCCGCCCGATCGACAGTTGGGCCAGGACCGGTTCCCACATCCGCCGGTCCAGGCCAAGGGAATGGACCAGCAGAACAGGCGGTCCGCTGTCCCCGCGCTGGGTAACCGCCGTCCGGTGATCGGCCAGCTGGATCGCCCGCCCGGGGTGCATCGTCATGTCGGGCACGTCCTCCATCGTGGTCGTTCGATGCTTGGACGTCCAAGACCAAGCTGGTCTGACGGTCAGAGCGCGGCGCTATCACCGGCACTTCGGGGACTTACCGACGTACGACCTCTGCGACTCTCACTGGCCTGCGTGCTCGTGTCCCGCCAGGCCGGCGAGCTCGGGGTGCTCGATCACGAAGTCGAGGAACGCAGTCAGCGCCGGAGCAGTCCGACGAGTCGCGGACCACGCCAACGACGGCGTCCAGGTCAGTTCAGGTTCGAGCTCGACGATCCGCACCGGCGGCCCGGGCGACCTGGCCAGCGAGCGGGGCAGGATCGCGGCCGCCAGCCCGACGCTGACCATCGCGCGAGCTGTACCAGGCTCGCGGATCTCGAACCGGCTGCGCGGCGAAACCCCGGCCTCAGCCAGCGCCGCCCTGATGGTCTCTCCAATCGCGGAGCCCGAGGGATATAGCACCAGATCGACTCCGTGCAGCCCGGCCAGCTCTCCGGTCAAGCGCGAGTCGGGACAGGTGACCAAGACCAGCGGTTCCTCGCCCAACGGATGCGACGTCAACCGTTGATCACCCGGCGGTGGCGGTCCGGCCAAGGTCGCCGCGTCGAGACGACCAGCGTGCAGACCTTCGATCATTTCCGCGGTGTTCTGCTCGCGCAGTTCGACCTCGACCAACGGATAGGCCAGGTAGAACGCTGCCAACAAGCGCGCGAGTTGCTCCATCAGACTCCGCGCGATACCCAGCCTGATCCGGCCGCGAACGCCTTCGCCCCAGCACAGCATCTCCTCCTCGACTGCCCCGAGATCGGACAGAATCCGCTCGGCATGCACCAGCAACGCCGATCCTGCCGCGGTGAGTTCCACCCGATGGTTGTTCCGCTCGAACAGCACCAGCCCCAGTTGCCGCTCCATCTTCTGGATCTGCTGCGACAACGCGGGCTGCGCGATCCTCAACGTCTGCGCCGCCCTGGTGAAGTGCAACTCTCTCGCTACAGCCCGGAAATACTCCAACTGCCGCGAACTGATCATCACGCCATGATCTCACCGTGCCTACGGGGCAGACCCCCGAGATCTCGCGGCCGCTTCGGACAATCAAGCTGCTGCGGAGTGGGCCGGGCTGGCCTTGCAGGTAGCCGGTAGGCGAGACCCCCGCAGGCAGGGTGAGCGGAGCGGTGCTGGCATCCACGACACAAAGGCCCCCACGCGGCCATCCTGGGAACGAAGAGTTGTCTTGCACACAAGCGAATCCGCCCTCGCGACACGACACAGAGGGAGACCAACATGACCGAAAAAATTGCCGACATCATGATCCCGGATACCAAGCTCGTCGGCGACGCCACCGATCTCGTGCGCCAGGCCGCCAGTCCACTGATCTTCAACCACTCGCGGCGGGTATTCCTGTTCGGATCGCTGCAGGGCCGACGGCTCGGCCTGAAAGCCGACCCCGAGTTGCTCTACGTCGGCGCGATGTTCCACGACCTCGGGCTGACCGACAAGTACGGGCATACCAATCAACGATTCGAGATCGACGGAGCCGACGAGGCACGCCGTTTCCTTACCTCGTACCAGATTCCGGACGAAAGTGCGCGGAAGGTATGGACAGGTATAGCGCTGCACACCACCCCGGAAATCCCCTACCACATGGAACCCGAGGTCGCTCTGGTCACCGCGGGCGTCGAGACCGACGTACTGGGTATCGGCTACAACGACCTCAAGCAGTCCCAGATCGACGAGGTGGTCGCCGCACATCCCCGGCCGGACTTCAAACGCCAGATCCTGCAAGCTTTCACGGACGGCATCAAGTACCGGCCGGAGACCACGTTCGGCAATGTCAAGGCCGACGTCCTTGAACACTTCGTGCCCGGGTTTGTCCGCGGCGACTTCGTCGAGGTCATCCAGAACTCTGCCTGGCCTGAATGAGACGTGTGCCGCCCGCGCTGATCACAGGCAGCGCGGGCGCCCAGGTTCAGTCCTTCTCGTACGCCGCCTGGCGCGTCTGCACCGAGTGGATCCGTGGCACGTCGAGCTTGGACGACCGGTCGAAGCGGTAGATGCCGTTCTCCTCCTGAAAGACGTCCGTGAGCTGCGTGTAGCAGTAACCGAACATCAGCGGATCATCCAGCAGCACATCCACCAATCCGGTGAAGCGCTCGTAGAAGTCGGCCTCGTCCTTCACCCGCTGGCCGTAGCCCCACGACTCGGTGTCGTCGTTGCCGGCCGCATCGGCCGCCTCGGGGTTCCACCAGATGCCGCCGAACTCACTGCAGAAATACGGCTGGCCGTTGTACGGCTGGGAGATCGGCCGGCCTTCCTCCCCGCCTGTGTTCCCGTACGGCGCGCCGGCAGCCAGGCCGCTCATCTGCTGCCCGAACTGCTTCGGGTCCTGCTCGTAGTTGTGCGAGTCCCAAATGTCGGTCTCCGGCACTCGGTGGGAGTAGCCGGAGGCGTCGAGTACCGGCCGCGACGTGTCCGCGGCCTTCGTGGCCAGGAACATCGCGCGGGTCACGTCGTCCAGTTGGGTGATCCGGTCGTGCAGCAACTGGTGCGTCTCGTTCAGCGGGCACCAGCCGACGATGGACGGGTGGTTGTAGTCCCGCTCGAGCGCCTCCAGCCATTGCGTCACGAACGACGCGGTCGGCTGCTGGTTGTCCTCCTGGGTGCCGTTGACGACTGCCCCGCCCCAGTCGCCGAACTCCCCCCAGACCAGGTAGCCGAGCCGGTCCGCGTGATAG
>JAWWOY010000748.1:0-5589 GCA_033851195.1 Kribbellaceae bacterium
CGCGACGCCGTCGCGTCGGCCGGTAAGACCCTGGTCGAGCTGTTCGGCCTGGCCCGCGAGCTGAACGTCGAGGCCGAGGGCATCGACATCGGCCCGTCGCCGGTGGACGAGCAGATGGCCGCCGACCTGGCCCTGCCGGTCGAGGACCTGCAGCTGACCGTCCGGTCGTACAACTGCCTCAAGCGCGAGGGCATCCACACCGTGGGCGAGCTCATCTCGCGCAGCGAGCAGGACCTGCTGGACATCCGCAACTTCGGCTCCAAGTCGATCGACGAGGTCAAGCTGAAGCTGGCCGAGATGGGCCTGTCGCTGAAGGACTCGCCCCCCGGCTTCGACCTGCGCGCCGCCGCCGAGGCGTACGGCGACGACGCCGAGGACGAGGACGAGAGCTTCGCCGAGACCGAGCAGTACTGAGCACATCAACGGCCCGTCGATCCGCGGCTCTCACAAGGGCCCGACACTTCCTGGAGTTAAAGAGAGATGCCTACCCCCACCAAGGGATCCCGCCTCGGCGGCAGCCCGGCGCACGAGAAGCTGATCCTCAGCAACCTCGCGACCTCGCTGTTCGAGCACGGCGCGATCACGACCACCGCGACCAAGGCGAAGCGCCTGCAGCCGCTGGCGGAGTCGATGATCACCAAGGCCAAGCGTGGTGACCTGAACTCGCGCCGCCAGGTGATGAAGCGGATCCGCGACAAGTCCGTCGTACACGTGCTGTTCACCGAGATCGGCGAGCGGTACGCGGACCGTCCGGGCGGCTACACCCGGATCACCAAGCTCGGCCCGCGCAAGGGCGACAATGCCCCCATGGTGAAGATCGAGCTGGTGGAGGCACTGGCTGACTCACCGAAGGCCAAGGCTGCCGCGAAGAAGGCGGCCCCCGCCAAGAAGGCGACCGCGAAGAAGGCCGCCGCCAAGGTCGACGAGGACACTGCCAAGGCTGACGAGACGGTCGCCGACGAGGCCGCCGAGGCCCCGGAGAACGCCGACTCCGCGGCGCCCGAGGAGGCCGCCGAGGTCACCGACGTCGCCAAGGCCGACGACACCGAGGACAAGGACGACAAGTAAGTAGTCGCACCTCAGCAGCACCAGCCGCGCCCCCTCACCTGTGTGAGGGGGCGTTGCTGCTTTGCGCTAGATTGCCGTGTGCGCTGGCGGATCGATCTGAGGTACGACGGGACCGGATTCCACGGTTGGGCCCGTCAGGACGGCCTCAGGACCGTCCAGGGGGCGTTGGAGCAGGCGCTCGCCACTGTGCTGCGACTCGAGGAGCCACCGGCAGTCACCTGTGCCGGCAGAACCGACACCGGGGTCCACGCGCGCGGACAGGTGACGCACGTGTGGCTGCCGGCCGACACCGTGGCCCGGGATCTCCTGCGCCGACTGAACGGCGTACTGCCTGATGATGTGTCTGTGACTGCGGTGGCGGAGGCCGCCGAGGGGTTCGACGCCAGGTTCTCGGCTCTGTCCCGCCGGTACGTCTACCGATTGTGCGATGACCTGGCCGGCTGGGATCCGCTGACCAGGAACCATGTACTGCGAGTGTTGAGGCCTCTGGACGTGGACCGGATGGACAAGGCCGCGAAGCAACTGCTCGGCGAGCACGACTTCGCCGCCTTCTGCAGGAGGCGCGAGGGGGCCAGCACAGTCCGTGCCCTGCTCGACTTCACCTGGCGGCGTACGGCACCTGGCCAGGTGGAGGGCACAGTGGTCGCCGATGCCTTCTGCCACTCGATGGTGCGAGCCCTGGTCGGTTCGATGATCGCGGTCGGGGACGGCCGCCGAGAGCTGTCCTGGCCCGCCGCGGTGCTGGCCGCCCGGGTTCGTGACCCGGCTGTCTTCGTCGTGCCGGCTCACGGGCTGACACTCGAAGAAGTGCGATACCCAGCAGACGAAAAACTGGCCGCGCGGGCGCTGGAATCCCGCCAGGTCAGGGGAGAGGTACACCGTGGCTGACCACTACTTCTCGGCCGAGCCGGCCTCGGCCGACGTCCGGCGTACGGTGCAGGCGCGGATCTGGGGCCGCGAGTACACCTTCAGTACGGCGACCGGCGTCTTCTCCCGGGACCGCCTCGACCTCGGTACGTCGGTGTTGATGCGCGAGGTGGATCCACCGGCCGGCGGCGGTACGTTCCTCGACCTGGGCACCGGCTACGGCCCGATCGCCTGCGCGCTGGCGACGGAGGCGACCGAGGCGCAGGTCTGGGCAGTCGACGTGAACAACCGGGCGCTCGAGCTGACCGCGGACAACGCGAAGGCCCTCGGCGTCGCGGACCGGGTCCACCCGGTGCTGCCGGACGGCGTACCGGACGAGGTGCGGTTCGACGAGATCTGGTCCAACCCGGCGATCCACATCGGCAAGCCGGAGCTGCACAAGATGTTGCTGCACTGGCTGGACCGGCTCACCCCGGACGGCGTGGCCTGGCTGGTCGTCGGCAAGAACCTCGGCGGCGACTCGCTGCAGCGCTGGCTGCAGGACCAGGGCTACGCCTGCGGGCGCCATGCCAGCGCCAAGGGCTTCCGAGTCCTCCGTGCCACCCCCACCGCTTAGCGTGAAACCTAGTGTCCCGTGAGGCCGCTGTTGACTGCAACGAAACTGGGCGCAGCACCGTCCTGAAGGTATGGAGGCAGCCTTGGCAGCACCACAGGCAGAGGCGGGCCCGATCGACTTCGAGGCCTGGGTGGCGGAGCGTTCGAACGCGCTGCTGCGGTTCGCCTACGTCCTCACCGGCGACACGAACCTGGCCGAGGACGCGGTCCAGGACGCACTTACCACGGCCTGCGCCCGCTGGTCCCGGGTCAGCCGCGCCGATGACCCCGAGGCGTACGTGAAACGGATGGTGGTGAACGCCCACATCTCCTGGTGGCGCCGTTTCCGCCGCCGCGAATCCCCTGCGGCCGAGCCCATCCGGGTGATGCCGGCCGCGCCCGACGGAACCGCCGACAGAGCCGAGGCCGACGCTATCTGGGCGCTGTGCGCGACGCTGCCCGACCGGCAGCGCGCAGCGGTGGTCCTGCGCTTCTACGAAGGCCTCTCGTACGCCGAGATCGCCGTACTGCTGCACTGCGCGGAGGCGACAGCCAGGTCCAGCGTGCACCGGGCCCTAGCGGCCCTCAAAGCGACCTTGACCAAGGAAGGAGCCGAGGATGCCTGAGAACGAACCCGAGCAGGAGCTCGGCCCCAAGATCTCCGAGGCACTGCGGACGAAGGCCGGCGCGGCTCGGTCGCCGCGTGGCGAGACGATGGCCCGCGAGGCCCGGCGCAGGATCCGCAAGCGCCGGCAGACGCTGGTAGCAGGCGCAGCAGCAGTGGTGGTCGCTGTCGCGATCGGCGGTGTCTGGAGTGCTGTCGGTGGCCAGTCGCCCGTTGCGACCAGCAGTAAACAGGGCACGGCCAGCGGTCAGGCGCACGACTCCACCAAAAACGGGCCGCAGGCGACCGGATCGCAGACGGCGTGTCCGCTGCAACACCCCATCAGCACGGCGGGCAATGTCACAGTGGGGCCGGTCGGGATCGGTTTGGACCTCCGTACGCCGGTGACCGGGCTGCAAGCCTGCCGCTACCGGCTGCTGGTACCGGGGGAGACTGGCAACACCCTGATCGGCTCCGCAAGCTTCAACGCGAGCAGAGCTCAGGACGTGGCCACCGCCATCGCCGGACTGCCGGAGCGCAATCCCGCCCTGCCCAGGATGATGTGCATCCCGGAGGCGGCGCGGGGTCGCGAGGCGATCGTGCTGCGCTTCGGGACCGCCGCCGGGACTCGCGAGGTCTGGGTCTCGTACGACGGGTGCCTGGGCGAAGGATTCTTCACCCAAGGCCACACCTACGGCTTGTACGCCGGACCGCTGAAGCTGTTCATGACCGGGTCGGTCCGGCCCACCGGCGGGACGTATCTGGACCACCTCAAGGGCTGGTAGGCCGATAACGGTTCGCGGTGCGGCGGGGTCCGCGGTCAGACTAGGCGCATGGGCCACGTGGACGTCGCAGGTATCGGGTTCGAGCTGCCGGATGGCCGGGTGCTGCTGGACGACATCACGTTCCGCGTGGGCGACGGCGCCAAGGTAGCGCTGGTCGGGGCGAACGGCTCCGGCAAGACCACCCTGATCCGGATCATCGCCGGCGACCTGAAACCGCACAGTGGCAGTATCGGCCGCTCCGGCGGGCTGGGTGTGATGCGGCAGTTCGTCGGCTCGGTCCGGGACGAGACCAGCATCCGGGACCTCCTGCTGGGCGTTGCGCCGGACCGGATCCGGGCCGCCGCCGCGAAGCTTGACCAGGCTGAGCTGGCGATGATGGAGGCCGACGACGAGAAGACCCAGCTGCGCTACGCCCAGGCCGTCTCGGACTGGGGCGAGGTCGGCGGGTACGACGCCGAGGTGCTCTGGGACGTCTGTACAACGGCTGCGCTAGGCATCCCGTTCGACAGCTGCCGGTGGCGCGAGGTGAAGACGCTGTCGGGTGGCGAGCAGAAGCGCCTGGTGCTGGAGGCCCTGCTGCGTGGCCCGGACGAGGTGCTGCTGCTGGACGAGCCGGACAACTACCTCGACGTACCGGGCAAGCGGTGGCTCGAGGAGCAGCTGAACGCGACCCAGAAGACGGTGCTCTACATCAGCCACGACCGAGAGCTGCTGGCCAACACCGCGACCCGGATAGTCACCGTCGAACTAGGTGCTGCAGGCAACACCGCCTGGACGCATGGAGGCGGCTTCAAGACCTACCACGCGGCGCGCGAGCACCGGTTCGAGCGGTTCGAGGAGCTGCGCAAGGTCTGGGACGACGAGCACGCCAAGCTGCGTGCGCAGATGCTGATGTACAAGCAGAAGGCGGCGTACAACTCCGACATGGCGTCGCGCTACCGGGCCGCCCAGACGCGCCTGCGTAAGTTCGAGGAGGCGGGCCCACCGGAGGCGATCCCACGCGAGCAGAAGGTCAGCATGCGGTTGACCGGCGGCCGCACCGGCAAGCGCGCAGTGGTCTGCGCCGAGCTCGAGCTGACCGGTCTGATGAAACCGTTCGATCTCGAAGTCTGGTACGGCGAACGCGTGGCGGTGCTGGGCTCCAACGGCTCGGGCAAGTCGCACTTCCTCCGTTTACTGGCCAACGGCGGTTCCGATCCGGACATCGAGCACCAGCCGGTCGGCGAGGTGGTGATCCCGCCGGTCGCGCACACCGGTGGCGCCAAGCTCGGCGCCCGGGTCCGGCCCGGCTGGTTCGCGCAGACCCACGAGCACCCCGAGCTGATGGGCAAGACGCTGCTGGAGATCCTGCACCGCGGCGACGACCACCGCGACGGTATGGGCCGCGAGCTGGCCTCACGCAAGCTGGACCGGTACGAGCTGGCGCACGCCGCGGAGCAGTCCTTCGACAGCCTCTCCGGCGGCCAGCAGGCCCGGTTCCAGATCCTGCTGCTGGAGTTGTCCGGAGCCACCCTGCTGCTGCTCGACGAGCCGACCGACAACCTGGACGTCGAGTCCGCCGAGGCGCTGGAGGAGGGCCTGGACGCCTTCGACGGCACCGTTCTGGCAGTGACCCACGACCGTTGGTTCTCCCGCGGCTTCGACCGCTTCCTGGTCTTCGGCAGCGACGGC
>JAWWOY010000816.1:0-2544 GCA_033851195.1 Kribbellaceae bacterium
TCTCCTCCGGTCGTGTTCCTGCCATCGCAGGCCGGCTGGGATGGCAAGATGCCAGACTGGCTGCACGGCCGCCGGGCGGAGCTGGTAGCGCGGATCGAGCAGCACAGCGGACACGTAGTCGCCTCCGCCGACTGGGCGTACTGACGCGTCGATCGGGGCTGCCGGTGTTCCGCGTCTGGAGCCGGTGTTATTTCATCGGGAAGCTGTGGACAAGCCAGCTCGGGGCGGCGAAGGCTCGTACTTTCCCTGGCATGAGCAAACGCATCGTGTCCTTCTGTTCCGATCTCATCGCCGCCTCCGGTCCACTCCCGGCCGACGACCTCGGCCCACGAGTGCGTGCCGCCGGCCTGACCAAGTCCGCCAACCCGGTCACCACGATCCGTGCGGCCCTGCGCCAAGTGATGGTGCACCTGCCGGACGGCCGGTTCGACTCGGCCAAACGGATGCTGGACGGTGCCGCCCTAACCCACCGGGTCCGCTATGCCACCAAGGGCCGCCAGGTGCTCTTCACCGGTCCGGAGCTGGCCGTGCTCGACCAGGTCCTTGTGCACGAAGGATCTCTCGCGCTGTCGACGGGTGGTGCCGTGACGTCATCGCTTGGCGAGTTCGGCGGGTGGTGCGGACCACCTGATTGGCTTCCGGACGTGCAGGCCGATTCCCTGCTCGCCTTCCGCATCCGGAACGGTCGGCTCGCGGTGGAACCTGTCGCCCATGAACCGTCGACGAGCAGCGAGGAGGTCGAGCGGCTCCGGATCGTGCTGCGCCGGCACCTGCAGTCCGACGACAGGCTCGAGAGCTGGATGAGCCACCAGACACTCGGCCGGGTGATGCTTCGCGGCCTGGCCGAAGTGCCGGACCTGCTGACCGAACCGCTGCCCCCGCTGGACGAGGTGCTGCAACTGGGCAACGAACGGTGGGGGCGCGACTGGCCGGTGGAGTCGATCGAGGGCCGGAGCGACGGGCGCAAGGTCATGCTCGACGATGTTCCGGCTGCCTTGGTCGCCGCGCTGCAGCGGGACGCCTACCGGCTCGGGGTCACTGCCGGCGAGCTCACCGTCCTGCTGCTGTCGGCCGCCACCTACCGAACGGAGCTGCCCTGCCGACACGACGCCCAGGAGTCCTGGCTGATGGAACCGGCCTATGACCCGCGCAGGCACCGGGCGGACGAAGGGCGGCCTGAGGATCCGCTGGCCGACCTGCTGGACGTCATCGGCGACATCGGCGGAAACGGCAGCGGCAGTGGCCGCAGTGGTGGCATAAGTGAGGGCGGTGGCAGGGGCAACGGCAACGACAACGACAACGGCAACGGCAACGGCAACGCCGGTGGCATCAGCGACGACGGTGGTTTCGGCGGCCGGAATGGCATCGGCGACGAAGGTGGCAACGGCGGCGGCATCAGCCACGGCAGTGGTATCGGCGACGGCGGTGGTATCGGCGACGGCAGCGGCGCCGGTGGTGGCCGTGGCGGCGGCGACACCTTCGGGCCTGACGACTCCTGCGATTGCGACTGCTGCGCGCTCTCCGAGGAGGACGAGGACGAGGACGAGGAGGACGACGACGAGGACGACGACGAGGACGAGGACGACGACGAGGACGGTCTCGACGAGATGTGGAGTGAAAGGGTCCCGGCGGCGGTTCTTGCCCTCAGGCTGCAGGAGCAGAACCGGTGATGCCGCGGCCGGAAATCAGTGCCGGTGAGATCAGGCCTCGGCCTCGTCCAGACGAGCGATCAGGGTCTTCGGCGCGATCCGCCGGTAGGCGTCCTCGACGATCTCCTCGAGCTGGGCCCAGTCGATCTCCTCGACATCGAGATAGACGCCGAGCCAGCCCCGGTGACCGACGTAGGGCGGGCGGAAGAAGTGCTCGGGGTCGGCCGCGACCAGCGCCTCCTGAGCACCTTCCGGGGCAGCACACCAGAATGCGATCCGGTCGTCGTGGTGCTGGTCGGCGAACATCACGAATGCCAACTTGTCGCGGACGAACCAGGTCGGTTCGCCGTGGCTCAGCCGTTCAGTGGTCGCCGGCAGCACAAGACACAGCGCTCTCAGTCGCTCGAGCGAGTCCATCGCGATCTCCGTTCGTCCGGCGGATTCCCGATTGTGCCCATGACCTTAGGGCTTAGCGGCGCGGGCCGGGTGGGACGACACCTGCCTCGTAGAAATAGACGACGATGGGCCACCGCCGCGTAGATCGAGCTTGATCAGAATCCGGCTGACGTGGCTCTTCACCGGTCCGCTCGGCGAGCACCAGCGAGGCCGCGATCTCGCAGTTGGACTGGCCGAGCGACCAGCCGAAGCACATCGGTTTCGCGCGCGGCTCAGCCCGGTCTCGCGCCGCAGCTCAGCCCGGCCTCGCGCGTGGCTCCGCGGCCCGGCCTCCCGCACCGTGGCTCAGCCCGGCCTCCCGCACCGTGGCTCAGCCCGGCCTCGCGCACCGTGGCTGAGCCCGGCCTCGCACCGCGACTCAGACCGGTCTCGCACCGCGACTCAGCGCGGCTCGCAGCCGCGGCATCCCTCCCTTGCCCACGTACTGGACTGGAGCCCC
>JAWWOY010000817.1:0-9055 GCA_033851195.1 Kribbellaceae bacterium
GAGTACGGCAGCTCCTGGCACGACGAAGGCCGGCTGGCGAACAAGCAGAACGTGTTCGACGACTTCATCGCGGTGGGGGAGCACCTGCAGAAGACCAAGGTGACCACGCCGCAGCAGCTCGCGATCCACGGCCGCAGCAACGGCGGTCTACTAGTCGGTGCGGTGATGACGCAGCGGCCAGACCTCTTCGCGGTCGCTCTGCCCGCGGTAGGCGTGATGGACATGCTGCGGTTCCACAAGTTCACCGTGGGAGCGGCCTGGGCTTCCGACTATGGTCTACCGGACGACCCGGACCAGTTCGAGGATCTGCTCGCCTACTCGCCGTTGCACAACCTGCGCGAAGGCACGGCGTACCCAGCGACGCTGGTCGCGACGGGCGACCACGACGACCGGGTGGTGCCGCTGCACAGCCACAAGTTCATGGCGACGCTCCAACACGGGCAAGCGGGGGAGCAGCCTGTGCTGACCCGGATCGAGGTCAACACCGGTCACGGCTTCGGTAAGCCCGCGGCCATGGTTGCCTCGGAATGGGCGGATCTGTTGGCGTTTGCCGCTCACCACACAGGTCTGCAGCCGGACGCCTGACACTCACCAACGCTGGTCTAGTGTCCCGAACCCGAAATCCGTCGCATAAGTCCGGCGCCCAGGCGGGCACCTCCCGGCGTTGGAGAAGAAGCCACGATGAACCCCGCATCGAGGCTCCTTCTCCGCCTTGCGATGCACCCACCTGGACGCCGCCAGCACTAAAGCTATTTGCCAGACACACCACTAGCGTGCTGAGGGCCAGCGCTGTCACGAACCGTCTCGCCGACTTCTTGCTCACGGGACCGAGCGTGCTGGATCGAAGGGTGGGCGGAGCGCCCGTGGCCGGAAGCGGTCAGTCGGCCGACCGCCGCCTGAGCCGAGCCGAAACTGTTGCACACCAGCGAGCGAGGAGGCGGCATGAGTCCCCGTAATCACGATGCCATCGGAGACCGGGCGAGGCTCGGACATCTGGAGGAGATCGAGCGTGACGTCCGCCGGATGCGCCAGGCCGTGGCGGACTCGACCGGGACGGCGGAGTCGGCCGACGGGCTGATCGAAGCGACCGTCGGTGTGCATGGCGAGTTGCTGGACCTGACGCTGGATCCGCGGCTCTACCGCACGCCGGACGCGGACGCCCTTGCCGAGCAGATCCGCACAGCCGTCAACGAAGCCGGGCGGAACGCTCAGGAGAAGCTGCGGCGGGACCTCACACCGAACCTGCCGGGGGGCGCCGACGGAGCCGCTGATCTCGGCTTCGAGGCCTTCCTGCGCCAGTTCGGTCAGCTCAGGGGCGGAGAGGTCCGATGAGCCCGCAGCCGATCGACATCGGTGGCATCGGTGACATCGCCATGTTCCCTGACGAGACTCGTGCGGCTTTCAGAAAGATCTCCGAGTCCGGCAGGCCCTTCGGGGCTCGGTGGAAGGTGGCCGGTCCTGCGCTCGAGCACGACGAACAGTTGGTCAACACCGGCTTCGACGACCTGAGTACTACTTTCCGGAAGCAGTACAACGCTCTCAAGCCCATGCTGGTGAATGTCGCCGACCACGTCCAGGAGAACTTCGAGAGGATGGGCACCGACGGCAACGACATCGTGGACCGGTATCTGGAGTTGACGCAACAGCAAGTCGACCGGATGCGATCACTCGAGTGATCCCGGAGCCGACCACCCAACTCTGGCTCTGGCTGCGGAAATTTCGGGACACCAACATCTGGCCGCCGGCCGACGAGGACGCCGCGCGGCGGATGGGCGACGCTTGGCAGGAGCTGGCTACGGCGCTGCGCGCCGGTGTCGATCAGGCCGACCGTGCGAACAACCTGCTGCTCGGAGTCTGGCGGGACGTGGTCGGAATCCTGTACCACCGCAACATCGACGGGATGCTGAACGGCGACGGCTACCGATCTGTTTGTACCTCAATGGAGGACATGGCGAAGCTCTGTCACGACTTCGGCCAGCAGGTGGCGTACGTGAAGGACCAGATCTACGCCGAGCTCATCCTGAACATGGTGTACTTCGCCGCCACTTTCGCGCTGCCGCCGGGTATCGGCGACTTCCTCCGCTTCCGGTTGGTCATCTCCTTGGGCAACAAGTTGTCCGACCTGGTCCGGGGCGCCGCAGGGTTGCTCGAACACGGCGGGACCGCAGCCGGCCGCGTTCTCCGCGAGTTCCTCACCGAAGGGATCGAGGGGGCGGCCGCTGACGTGATCGGCCAGGGCCTGGACCGGACGCGCGGATTCCGTGCGGGCCAGGACTGGACACAGACCGCCGGCAGCACGGGTGCCGAGATACTCGGCGCCGGGTTGAGCCGCAAGATCGCACCGGTCGGAATGCTCGGCTCGGTTCTCGCGACACGACTGGCGAGAGCTCTGCGGCTGGGTGAGCGTGGCACCAAAGTACTCCAGGAGAGTGGCCACAGCGCGGTCCTCACCGGGATCAGCTCTCCCGTCGTGGGAACAGCCCTCCAAGCCGCTGCCGAGGGCAAGCTTCTGGAGGTCGGGCCGGGCGCCTACTTAGAAGCCATCGTCACCCAGGGACCGATGGCCGGGGCGCTGGCTGTCCATCGCGTCGGTTCGGTGCACCTCGGCGACGTGGGCGGCCAAGGGTGGATCGGCTACGTCAAGAGTCGCCTGGATCCCTCGGTTCCCAGCCAGACGCTCCCACAGGTCACCGACCCGTCCGGTCCATCGCCACCGTCCCTGAAAGATCCTGCGGGATCCACGGGGATCAATAGAGCGCAACAGCCTGCGGGCACCGCCGGGGGCGCTGGTGGGAGTTCAGGTAGCGGCAGCACCGGTGGGGGCGCGACCAGTTCGGCGGGAGGGACTGGGGGCAACGCCCCTGACGGCGGGAATGGGTCCCACGGCCACCCCGCATCTGACGGTTCGGCGCACGGACAGGCTGGAAGGTCCGCCGGCCAACAGGCCAGCGCGGAGCAGCAGGCAGCTCGTCCGAGCCAGCAGCAGAACGCCACGGGCGGCACAGAGAACCAGCAGAGCACCACCCACCACCAAGTCGACAGGAATCAGCAAGTCGACAGGAATCAGCAAGGCGCCGCCGACGCGCAAAGCGCCGACAAACAGCCGGCGGTCGCAGGCCGGCAAGGCGTTGATCAGCAAGGCGTTGAGCAGCAAAGCGTTGACCAGCAAGGTACTGACCAGCAAGGTATTGACCAGCTGGTGGCGGGCTCTGGCGCGGTGCCGCCGGTCGGCACACCTGCGGGTGGCGCGAGCCCGCCGCAGACCGGCCCATCCGCGACTCACACCTCGGCTCCCCACCACACCTCTACTGCGAACGACCCGTCCACCGGGCCTTCTACCTCCACTACCAACTCCGCGAGCCCTGCTTCGACCGCGAGCCAGGGGTCAGTGCACACCTCCGCTTCCTCGACGGCCTCGGGTAGTCCCGCGAATGCCACCACCGGGACCGCGCAGAACCCGGATGGCAGAACGAGGGCTCCTGACTCCAAAGCAACAGATCGGCAGCAGAACCAGGAGTCCGGCCGGCAGGCCGACGCGTCCGTGGACCCGGCCGCCGACCCGAATGATTCGTCCGAGCAAGCAACGGAACAGCCAGGCCGAACTCCGGTTGTCCAGCAGGCGGAAGGCGAGTCGCAGGGTGCGGTCGCCGCTCTGGCTGCGCCGGCCTCGGCAACTTCCGGTACTGCGAACGGGCGGGGTGACGAGGCCGGCTCGAAGCCGCGCGGTACACCGCGTCACACCAGTTCGGCCGCGCCGGGAGGGACGCCGCCCAGTGGTGATCCGGGAGGGCGCGGACCGATCGATCCTCCCGCCACCCCGAGCGACGGCGCGATCGCCGGCGACCCCGATGACTTCGGCCGGGCTGATGTCGAGGTCGGTGCTCTGAGCATCGAGTCCGGCTTGTCCGAGAGCGAGGCGCAGCAGCAGTTCGTCGAGGAAGCGCAGCGCGCCTTCGTCGCGGCGATGAATGCCAGGGACGCTGACGGGCAGTTCACGCAGAAGGCCGCAGAGCTGCGGGATCGGTACTACCACCGGCTGACCACGAACAAGCGGAGCAAGACGGCCACGCGCAGGGCAGTCGCCTCTCGCCGTGGAATGGACGGAGTGCTTCCGGAGTCGATGACCTTCAAGGCGGCGATCGAAGGCCGTCCCGAGCCGGTAGATGTTCCGGTGCCATGGGTACGGCAGCGAGGCAGCGAGGTCGAGCTCGTGGTGGTCACTCCGGGCCAGAAGCTCGGAGCCACAACGGTCCGCTTCTCCGATCCGGTGCTCAAGGTCACTGAGCAGATGATGAACAGCCTGCAGCGAGTGGTCGACCGCTGGTTGGCGGGCATCGGTCAATCGCAGGGGGCGGTGGCGACGCCGAGCCCTGAGGCGGCGGGGCCCCTGCTGGGTAAGCCGATCGGTGGAGCGCTCGGCGAGGCCTTCGCCCGGCCGATGCTGCACTGGCTGTCGGCGAGGCACCCGGGGGAGGAGGTCCACCGGGTCTACCTGGAGAAGGACGGCGCGCACACCTTCGATCAGATCTACCTGCGGATCCATCCGGAGACGCGGGAGATCCTGGGCTTCGCGATCATCGAGGCCAAGAACATGAATGCCGACATCGGTCAGCGGCTGGGCACCGATGGGCAGAGCCGCTACGCGCAGGGTCATTCGGAGTACGTCAGGTCGATCCTCAAGGCAATGAACAGCCGCGACGAGTCGGCTGCGGTACTGGACATCCCGATCGAGCAGGTCGACTCGGCGATACGTCCCGGTCACGAAGGAGCAGACCAGACGATCCACCCGGTCGGTCCCGTGATCGCGACGAGCCTGAGCACCAGCGTGGAAGTTGCCCAGCAGATCGGGCAGTCGCTCGACAACCAGACCCTCGAGTACTTCGTCACCCGCGCTCAGATCGAGAGATCGATTGGGATCGCGAGGCCGGAAGGCTTGACGATCACCGAGTACGACATGGGCTTCGGCAGCGCGGCTGATCCGTCCACTCCCACACCGACCGAGGAACCTACCGGCAGTCAGTGGGGTGGCAACCGCGCCGAGGTCGGCCCGCAAGGTGAAGTCGTCGCACACGCCCCGGGGCTGCAGTCGCCGGTGCCACCGGCCGTGCACGTGCAACGTGGTCAGGATGTCGCCGGTGGGCCGATGCCGCCAGGTGGCGGTTACGCCTTCGGCCACCAGGGCACCGGTCTGATGCCCCCGGGCGTCGTTGTGTCATCCCAGTCGTTCGCGGACACGATCGACAAGTCCACGGTCAACCAGTCCACGGTCGACCAGTCCACGGTCGGCAAGTCCACTGTCCAGAGCAACGACCAGAGTCACGTCGACCGACGTCAGGGCGATGACGGCATCATCCGGGGTGTCGCGGAGTCGCTGCTCTGGTTCAGCGGCGTCCGCAGGTTGATGGCCGACTGGGATGCCGTCGAGCGGCAGATCCACGCGGCCCTCGAGCGGGACGACGTACTCAAAGCCGCCGAGATCCGCTCAGTGCGACGAGACCGCATGAACCCCAACAAGTACCTGGCCACCCCGATGGCCGACCGCCGTGGCCTCGCAGTCGGGCAGGTTGTCGGTGCCCCGTTCGAGATCATCGTAAGGGCGGCGACGATCGACGGCGGGCACCCCGGCACGTTCAGCGTACGTGCTGATGGAACGGGGCCCGCCACCTTGTCGGTGTCGGCCAGGAGCGGCGATGCCAGTGTGGCAAGGGCGGTCGCCAATCTCCTTCATCAAGTGGCTCACGCCGGCCGGCCGAGCGAGCCGTCGCTCCTCCGCCCCGGCAGCGGGGTCAAGCACAACACCACGTTGTCGCGGGAGGACGGCGGGCGGTTGGCCGAGGCCCGGCTGCTCAACTCCGAACTGAAGCCCACCGCCACCTCGCGATACCGGGCCTTACGAAGGCAGGACCTCCGCAACGAGATACGAGCCCTGCTGGGGCACATGGGCGTGGCCCGAGGCCAGCAAGACCGCAAGTATCGGCTCGCCCTCCTGGCCAAGTCGGACGGTCCGATGCTCGACAAGCACACCCGCGGCTGGGCTGTGAACGACTGGCGGACTCGGCAGCGGGTCTACTTCGCCAAGGAGTTCGTGTTCAGCGGCCTGCCTGCCATCGCGGCTTCGACCGGTGTCGGCGTCGTGACGGGGAGCCTGGCAGCCGCTGCCGGCCTGGCTGGTCCGGTGCTGGCGGCAGGCGCCCTGCACGCGGTTGCGCAGCGCTGGATAGATGGGCACAGGAACAGGGTCAAGGTGGAGGGCTACCGCGGCCGGCTCGGTGACGTCGCGAAGCGGAACCCCGGTCTATACGGGCGGATCGAGACGGATCCGTTCGGGATGGCGGGCAAGCCGGCCGAAGAGATCGACCCGGCCAAGCTGGTCCCGAAGAAGGCGCTGTACCAGGCCAGGCACCTGGTTCCGGCCGTGGTCGGCGCGATCGTTGCCTGGTCACTGGCGCCGACCCCACTCGCTGTTATCGCACCGGCGATCTACTTCGGTGCCTCGGCGGTACTGCGGCCGGTGATCGACCGGTTCATCGACATGCGGCGGAACCCGCTGGAGATGCTCCGGTGGGAGGAGTTGATGATCCGCGTCGCGACCGATCCGGCGCGCTATCAGAACCAGGTGGCCGACTACTTCGAGACGCTCGCCAACAGGCTGACCGGCGCCACCGAGACGATCGCCAGGCTTGCCCGCGGGGAGGAGTGGGCGGGTTCGCTGCACTACAAGACGATGGCGCGGGCCGAGTTGGCCGAGCAGATCCCGGGCTATCTGCGCCGATTGGTGCCGGGGCAGGTGAACCCGAACGAGCTTGACCCCACCGAAGTTTCCAAGATCATCAACAGCTTCGGCGAATCTCTGATCTTCGGTGCCCTGAACAACTTCCTCGGCGCACTCCCAGCCGCCGGAGTGAATACCGTCCTGCAACTGAAGGGCGACCAGGCGTTCGACGAGTTGGTCGACTTCAGCCTCGACACCGTGGAGAACGCCGAGAGCCGGGCTCTGTTCGAGGCGATGCGGAGTCAGGCTGAGCAGGCCGTCGAGCTGGTTGAGAAGCTCGCCGAGAGCCTGCAGGATCCCGCGCAGGGTAGGCTCGTGCACCGGATCCTCGAGCGGTTCCGGAACAACAGCCCGGCCGCGGCGGTTCCCAGCAACCCGCTGCCGGAGGGCAACCCGCTGCCGGAGGCGCCGACGCCGCCGGCACCGACCAACCTCGCCAATCAGCCGACCGCGGTTGTGTCCTTCCTCGCCCAGACGCTGAACGTCGTACCGCCGATCGTCACCCTGGGCGTCGTGAACGCTGTCGACTCCGTTCTCGGGTTGGACCCCACCGCGTACCAGGCGACCGTGTTCGCGGCGGTCGCGCAGCTTCTCACGGCACCGGCCGCGAAGTGGGCGGCGAACCGCGAGAGCGCCATGCACTGGGTCCACGAGATGGACGCCAACAACGAGTTTGCGATTGATCAGCGGCAACTGGCCGACAAGCTCGGCGCGCTGCTGTTCATCCAGCAGCAGACACAGAACGCGGCCCAGGCGAAGATCGACGCACTGCGACCGGGCCCGAGGCCGCTCAGCCCGACGAACGTTGCCCGAAGCGTGGAGCTGTTCTTCCGGATCCGGCCGACCAGCAACGACTTCACCAACTACGTTCGTGCCGCGGTGCGCGCCGCGAGGTTGTCGATCGGCCACGGACCTGGGCAGAACACGCGGCAGGGCTTCCAGGACCGGCAGGACCGCCACCTGACGCTGGACCAGATCGAGCAGCAGGCCGACCGGTTGGACGATCTGGCCGAGGCGGTACGACGTAACGAAGCCGGCGCCCGGGCGGAACTCAGGAAGGCCCGGGCCGAACTCAGGAAGGCCCGGGCCGAGCTGGTCGCCGTACTGGGCAAGCTGCCCGCTCTGAACACGGTGGACCCGTCGACCGGGCAGCGGGTCGAAGGCGACGCGATCACCCGCACGCGAGCGGCTGTCGAAGAGGCCTGGCGGCGCCTGCAGGGCGAACCGGACTCGACCCCGCTGCGGGTTAGGCGGCTCATCGCGCTGAACCGGGTCGGCGAGGCGATGAAGGTGCTGGACCGCTATCTGGCGATCGCCGAAGCGGGCGGAAGCGAGCTAGGCGTCGAAGCGGCCCTCAAGGTGCTCGGCCCGAGAATCAACGCCTTCAAGGCCCTCCAATACCGCGCGGGCGTAGCCGGCGATACCCGACTCGACCCCATCGAAGTTCGCCAAGAGGCGAAGGCCCGCTTGGCCAGCCGTCAGGTATCCGCCGCCGGCTCGGACGGCGGCACCCCAACGCGCCCTGTTCCAGGGAGGCGGCACATCCGGTCCGCTGCTGGCAGGACGGTCCACGCGCCGCAGGTGCCTGGGACCAATTTCAGCGCCGACGGCGGACCATACGGCACACCGTTCACTGTGGCCGGGGCCCCGACGGCCGCGGCGCTGACACAGCAGTCCGACTTCGGCGGCGCTATCGTCGGCGACCCTCGCCTTCTAACCCCCCCGACTGGCACGAGCAGCACGTCTGTCCAGGCCGGCACGTCCAACACAACAGGCCAGTCCGAGACTGTCGGAGTGTCGCAGGGCGCGCCGGATCTGGTGGTAGTCGATCCGGCGACCGCTGGGGCTCACGCTCAGCACTTCCGGGTCGAGATCGGCTCAGTCCGCCGCGGACACCTTGCCTCCACGACGATCCACGACGGCACCGCCGAGGACCCACACGTCGTACGGATCTCGCAGCGGGTCGACGGCGCACAGTTGGCGCGCGTCTGGGTCCACGAGATCAGTCACACCCTGCAGAGTCTGGACACCCCGCCGCCCGGCTGGCTTCGTCGGATGCTGTCTCGCGTTGGCAGGACAGGCGAGGACGCCTGTATCGATGCCCAGTTCAACGAACACCGGCTGCTCAGTCGCCAATGGACCGAGGCCGACACGCGAGCTGCCCAGACCAGCTTGGCCGAAGACCGCGAACAGGAACAGGTACTTCGCCGCGATATCGAGGGCCTCGCAGTTGCGATCAGCCGACGCGGACAGGTCCCTCCCGCGCACCCCTGGGTAGCGAGC
>JAWWOY010000821.1:0-3317 GCA_033851195.1 Kribbellaceae bacterium
CGTCATGCCGGATCCGGGTGTCCCAGCCGTTCTTGTGCTCGACCCGGGTACCGCTCGGAACGCCGGCCGGGATCTCCCCGTTCCACTGGTTGGCCGCGAGCAGATCGCGCAGATAGTCGCCTGAGGCACCCTTGTCATTGCCAAGCACAACCAGTACGGCGGCCAGGTCGGCCGGGCTCATCTCGTTGTTGATCCCGGCGGCCCGGGCGGCGGCGTCGTCGATACCCCGCCGGATGGCGCTGCGCCCCGACCCGAACTCTGCCAGTACGGCGTTGGCGGCATCCACGCCGACGAGTTCCAGAACCAGGTCCGTCGCCAGGTTGCTCGACACGGTGATCATCTCGGTCGCTAGCCACCCCAGCGTGACGTCGCGGCCGAGGTGGTGCCAGGTCGCCGGTGCCTCGTCCTCCTCCGCGTTCACGCTGAAGCGTCCGCCGGCGGCCGAGGCAAAATCGTTGTGCACGGTCACCTGCTGCTCCAGCTTCAGTTCACCGGCCTGGACCTTGCGCATCATCGCCATCGCGACCGGTAGTTTCATCGTGCTGGCGGAGTAGTGCGTCCGTTCCGCGTCGTGGCTGAACACGGGCAAGCCGTCGAGCCGTCCGAGCCAGACACCGAACTCGCCACTCCCGGCCACCCCACCGAGCAGGTCTGCGATTCCCATGGCCGCCACCCTTGCACACGGGACACTAGGCCCAAAGCTTGCCGGGCCTGGCAGACTTCCCGGCGTGTCCAGAGCACTCGGCTTACTACTCGGCTTTGCCGCCGATCGGGTCTTCGGAGATCCCAGGCGGTTCCACCCCGTCGCCGGCTTCGGCCAGGCCGCCGCCCGGCTCGAGACCCGCCTGTACGACGATACCCGCGCCTCCGGTACGGCGTACGCGGTGGTGCTGGTGGGCTCGGCAACGGCGGCGGGTCTGGTAGCGGAGCGGTTCGTGCGCGAGCGGCCGCTGGCCAGGACCTTGCTAACGGCAGTCACGACCTGGGCGGTGCTCGGCGGAAGGAGCCTGGAGCGCGAGGCCGAGGTGATGGCCGGCCTGTTGGAGGCCAAGGACCTCCCGGCGGCGCGCGAGCGGCTCGGTCACCTCTGTAGTCGCGACGCCACCGATCTCGATGCGGACGAGCTGGCCCGGGCGACGGTGGAGTCGGTGGCGGAGAACACGGCTGACGCCTGCGTAGCGCCGCTGCTCTGGGGCGGAGCCTTCGGCATCCCTGGGCTGATCGGCTACCGCGCTGCGAATACGCTCGACGCGATGGTCGGCTACCGGTCTGCGCGGTACCGCAACTTCGGCTGGGCGTCGGCCCGACTGGACGACCTCGCCAACCTGCTGCCCGCCCGGGTATGCGCAGCGCTGACCGGAGTGGCCGCCGGGCAGCCGGGGGAGGCGTGGCGGATCTGGCAGCGGGACGCGCCCGGCCACCCGAGCCCGAACGCGGGACCGGTCGAGGCCTCGTTCGCCGGTGCACTCGGCCTCCGCCTGGGCGGTATCAACAGCTATGGCGACGAGGTGGAGGACCGGGGCACGCTCGGCGACGGACCACGCCCGCAGGTGCCCGACATCCGTCGTACGGCGGAGCTGGCCGGGCGCGTCGCGCTCGCAGCGGCCGGGCTTGGCATGATCTTGGCGAGCAGATCCCCGCGGAGGTCAGCGGGGAAGAGCCGGGAGGCGCGATGGACCTGAGCAACCGGCCGCTGCGGATCGCGCTGGTCCGGCACGCCGAGTCCGAGGCGAACCTGGACAAGTCGATCTTCGAGCGGGTGCCCGACCATGCCATCCCCCTCACCGAGCGCGGCCGGGAACAGTCGGCCAAGACCGGGCAGGACCTGCGTGAGCTGTTCGACGACGAGCCCGTGCACGCTTACGTCTCGCCGTACAAGCGGGCTCTTCAGACCCTGGACGCCCTCGGCCTGGACGATCTGATCCAGACGGCCCGGCAGGAGCCGCGGCTGCGCGAGCAGGACTGGGGCAACTTCCAGGACACCGAAGACATCGAGCGGCAGAAGCGGCTGCGGGACAAGTACGGGCACTTCTTCTACCGGTTCGCACACGGCGAGTCCGGTGCCGACGTCTACGACCGGGTGTCGTCGTTCCTGGAGACGATGCACCGCGACTTCGAGGTGGCCGATTCGCCGCGGAACATCCTGCTGGTCTCGCACGGAATCACCATGCGGTTGTTCTGCATGCGCTGGTTCCACTGGTCCGTGCAGTATTTCGAGACGCTGTCGAACCCGGGGAATGCGGAGACGCGCGTGCTGCTGCGCCAGCCGGACTTCCAGTACAAGCTGGACCGGCCGTTCGAGCAATGGTGTGAGTACGAGCCAACGGAGAAGGAGAGATCGGGATGGTTGTAGACGAGCTACGCGAGGCCGTGCTGAACCTGCTGGCGACCCTCGAGCCGCGGCAGCGCGAGGCGATCACCGCGCCGTTCGACACTCCAGACCATCAGCAGTGGACGTATCTGCCCGGCGACCGGCCCGGGCTCACGCTGGCCGAGTTGAGCGCCGAGCAGCGCCAGTTGGCGATGCGCCTCGTCGAGCTGACCTGCAGCGAACGCGGTCTTGCCGACGCCACCTCGGTGATGTTCGCGGAGGCGATCCGGCGCGACCTGCCGCAGGCTCGACCCGGCTCCATGATCGACGTCACCGCGGACCAGCACTACTACCTCCGCATCCTCGGCGACCCGGCCGGCCCGGAGCCTTGGGCCTGGCGAATCAACGGTCACCACCTCGCCCTGCACCTCACCGTGGTGGACGGCGGGATCGCGATCACCCCGCAGTTCTTCGGCTCCGAACCGGCCACCGTGCTGTCGGGACCACACAAGGGCCTCCGCACGCTCCCCGCCGAGCAAGACCTGGGCTTCGCGTTGCTGGCCGCGCTCGAGCCGGGCCAGCGCGACGTCGCTGTCGTGTCAGAGGAAGCACCTCACGACCTCCTCACGCGCTACGACCCGGTCGCCGACCCCCGCGTCCTCCACCGCGGCCTCCCGTACGGCGACATGTTCGCTGAGCAGCGCCAGCTCCTCAGCCTCATCGTCGGCCAGTACGTCGGCCGCGCGGCCGGGCCGATCGGCCTGCAGAGCTGGCAGGAGATCACCGAAGCCGGCATCGAGCGGCTCACCTTCGCCTGGGCAGGCGGCTCCGAACCAGGCCAGGGCCACTACTACTCCGTGGCCGGCCCCACCTTCCTGGCCGAGTACGACAACACCCAGGACGACGCGAACCACATCCACTCGGTCTGGCGAGATCTCCGCAACGACTGGGGCCGCGACCTCCTAGCCGCCCACTACGCCCTCAGCCAGCACTAACCCCCCGATCA
>JAWWOY010000832.1:0-3632 GCA_033851195.1 Kribbellaceae bacterium
GCGCCGTGCTTCTCGTCACGCCTTGCCGAAGTCCGCCTTCCGGACCTTCGCGTGGATGCCCGTCGTCCGGTCGACGACCTGGGACACCACGAAGTCGGACGCTGCGCTGAGGTAGGCGTAGGCCACCGGGGCCGCCATGCCGAGGTCCTCGGTGAGGAAAGCCATCGCGTTCCGAACCGCGGTCTTCATCGCGATGTCGAGGCTGGTGGCGTTGCCGCCGATGGGACCATTGGGATCGCTCAGACCGATCGGGATCCAGAAGTCAGACGTCTCCGCGAACGGGTAGCTGAACGCCACCTTCGGGGCGCCAGGGGCACCACGCTTCACGACCGTCAGCCGGAACGTCGGACGCAGCGACGCCTCCATCGCGGTCAGCGCCACCTCGCCATCACCCTGCGCCATGTGCGGGTCACCGGCGAAGAACATCGCACCGGCTACCTGCACCGGCAGGTAGAGCGTGGAACCGACCACCAGGTCCTTGATGTCGATGTTGCCGCCGGCATCGGTCGGTGGCACCGAGTCGACAACGGCGGCGGTGTCCCGGGCGACGCCCATGATCCCCATGAAGGGCGCCAGGTCGAAGCCCACCGGTACCTTGCCCGGCAGCACGCCGCGATACCGGCCGGCGGCCCTCTCGACCTTGGTGAACACGCTGACGTTGCCGCCCTGGTTCAGGTACGGCTTGAACGCGGCCACGCCGTGGAACTTCTCGGGGTACTCACCCGGCAGGGCGCCCAGGCCCTCCCGGTTGGACACCACGCCGTACGGCACCCGCAGACCCAGATCGAGCACCTCGATCTTCAGCACGTCGCCCGGCTCGGCGCCGCGGACCGCGATCGGGCCGGTGACCACGTGCGGGCCGGGACCATCGTGCTTGCTCTTCGCGGCGACCGCGACCGCGTCGGTGAGCACCTGGTTAGCGGGTACGTCGAATCCGCGGAAGTAGCCCAGCGGGTCCTTGCCCTGGTCCTCGAGGATGCCTTCGTGCGAAATCGTGTCGACGCTGACCAGGTCACCGGACCGGACCACGGCGACCGGCTTACTCTGCTTGTTCGGAAGCTTGCCCCAGTACACCTGGTCCGGCAGCGACTGGACGTAGGTTCCGGCCGTCCGACCGACGCCCGGCTGCAGGATCCGGACCGGCCCTGGCTTCGCGGCGGCGGCCGCTGGACCAGCTGCCGATGCCGACAGGGCTCCGGTGGACCCGACCGCACCGGCCGCGGCGAGCGCCCCGGCGGCTCTCAGCACGCCGCGGCGACCGATGCCCTCGGACAGGACGTTGGCAGCTTCCTGCCCGGTGGGCAGGTCAGGGTCAGGGGTGGATGACATCTCGGCTCCTCAATTCGGGGTTATCACCGATCGATGAGAGCAACCACCGATTTCCCTTCCGTGTCAGGCAGATATCCAGTAGATAACGCGGCGGTCAGCCGGCACCGATGTCACGGCTGCGTGTGGCGGACTGTGGTACCGACTCCAGCCTGCGGACCAAGAAGGCGATCAGTGAGACCCAAGGCCACCGTCACTCTCAACCTGGCCACCGGTCGTCGCGGCGCGACGGGCGCTCCGGCTCGATGTCGGGCTCGTCCTCGCGCTCGGCGAGCCGGCAGCCTTCGCCGAAAATCCTGACCCCGCTTATAACGCCTGTTGGGTGCTCCAGCAGGTGCTGGGGGCAGTGATATACGTCACACCGGGGATCAGCCCGGCACGACCGCCTAGCGGACCCGTCGTACCGCAGGCGAACTCCTCCAGCAGCCGGTTGATCTCACTCAGCGGGTTCAACCCGCCGAGCAACCGGTTCACCGGCGGCCGCCGGCACACCAACCGAGGTGCTGCCGTCAGAGGTCAGCCACGCCCGGCTGCTCGGCTTTCAAAGCCCGGCGGGTGGCGAGGAGACGATCAACGGGAATCTCCACCGGGAAGGGCACATCGACCCGCAGCAGGTCTGCGGACCGCGCCCGCTCGACGGCGACTCCACCGGCCAATTCAAGTACGACGATCTCCACGCCGTGCGGCCCGAGCTCAGCCCGCCACATCCAGCCGATCCCCGCTGCGGCGTACAGCTGTGGTTTGAACACCCGGTCCATCGCCGCGTTGGACGGCGAGACCACTTCGACCACCATCAAGACGTCGCCCGGGACGATCGTCGGGTCGTCCCCATGCAAGGCAGACGATGTCGCGACCACCACGTCCGGAATCAGCAGACGCCCCGACCCCATCCGAAGACCGACAGCTTCCACCACATCCGCATCGTCCGGCGCTGACTCTCGGAGGAAGACAGCAAGCCGCCCAGACACCAACTGGTGCTTGGTAGAGGGCGGCGGCGACACCAGCAGACTCCCATCGATGATCTCGTAGCGCTGCCCGTCATCGGGCAGGCCGGCGAGATCGGCCGCGGTCCACGGTCCGATATGAGAGAGCGGCTCGGTCATCGAGATCCTGCTTCCTGCGCGCCACCCGGCACGCTCCGGCACTTGTCAGGTTACGCGTCGGGCAGCACCTTCGAGGAAATCATCGGCGGCCTGTGGATAGTCGCCGACTTGACCCGCAGACCGTCCGCCGGCGCCGACAGGTCAGGAGCTGGGCGGGGTCTGCCGGGACGTCCACCACTTGATGAGTTCCTCGCGGGCCCGATCCTCGCCCAATGGGCCGTGCTCCATCCGGAGCTCCATCAGGTACCCGTAGGCCTGCCCCACCTCACGCCCCGGGCCGATGCCGAGGATTTCCATGATCTGGTTGCCGTCCAGGTCGGGCCGGATCGAGTCCAGTTCCTCCTGCTCCCGCAGCCGGGCGATCCGCAACTCCAGATCGTCGTACGCCGACCGCAGCGCCTCGGCCTTGCGCTTGTTCCGGGTGGTGCAGTCCGCCCGGGTCAGTACGTGCAGCCGGCTGAGCAGCCCGCCGGCGTCGCGCACATAGCGGCGTACGGCGGAGTCGGTCCACTCGCCGGTGCCGTAGCCGTGGAAGCGCAGGTGCAGCTCGACCAGTTTGCCGACCTGGTCGATCTGGTCGTTGCTGAAGCGCAGCGCCTTCATCCGCTTCCTGGCCAGCTTGGCCCCGAACACGTCGTGGTGGTGGAACGTCACCTTGCCGTCGCCCTCGAACCGACGGGTCCGCGGCTTGCCGATGTCGTGGATCAGCGCGGCGAACCGGACCACGAAATCCGGGCTCTCGACGTCCAGCCGCGACTCCAGCTCGATCGCCTGGTCGAGCACGGTCAACGAGTGCTGGTAGACGTCCTTGTGCCGGTGGTGCTCGTCGAGCTCCAGCCGCAGCGCGGGCAGTTCCGGCAGCACGTACTCGGCCAGACCGGTCTCGACCATCAGGTCCAGCCCGATCCGCGGGTACGGCGCGCAGACCAGCTTGACCAGCTCGTCCCGGACCCGCTCGGCGGACACGATGCTAATCCGCTCGGCCATCGCCCTCATCGCGGCCACCACGGCCGGGTCCGGGGTGAAGGCGAGCTGGGCCGCGAACCGGGCCGCGCGCATCATCCGCAGCGGATCATCGGAGAACGAGTCCGCCGGCGAGCCGGGGGTCCGGATCACCTTGGCGGCCACGTCCTCGAGGCCGCCGTACGGGTCGACGAACTTGTGCGACGGCAGCAGGACGGCCATCGAGTTCATCGCGAAGTC
>JAWWOY010001121.1:0-3067 GCA_033851195.1 Kribbellaceae bacterium
CGGGCGCGCGTGGCTCGGTCTACGTCCGCGACCTCGTCGATCGCTCAGTCGTGTTCGTGTGCCGCCGCGACGGTTCCGAGCTGGTCGTCGTGACGTTGTGGGAGCAGGAGGGCGGCGTGGTGGGGCCGCGGGTGCCGCGGCGCTTCACCGACGCGCTCAAGCGCGACGACGAGGATGCGCGGCGCCGCGACGACGGTGCATAGGCACCCGCCGAAGTCTCTGTTGTTCGCCGCCCGAGCGGGCAGTACCGTCGGAGGCAGTCCTTCCCCACACCCGAAGAGGAGCCGAGATGTACCGGACCAAGCTCCTCGTCGTGGCCAACCAGACGGTCGACTCCGACGAGCTGTACGACGCCCTCCATGCCCGTGCCGAGCGCGCGCCGATCGCGGTGACGTTGCTCGTCCCGCAGGATGCCCCAGCCGGCTCGGCGCACCGGCTCAAGGCCGCGCTCGAGCGCCTGCACGGCGCCGGCATCGAGGCCGAGGCGATGCTCGGCGACGTCGACCCGTGCGGCGCGGTCATCGAGCTCTGGGACCCGCGCCGCTGGGACGAGATCGTCGTCTCGACGCTGCCGACCGGAACCTCCCGCTGGCTGCGCATCGACCTCCCACAGCGCATCGCCAGGGCGGTGGACGCCCCGGTGACGCACGTCGAGTGCCCCGCCGCGGCGCGCCATCGGGCAGCCGTCTAGCGCTCCCCGTCGGACGACACCAGCTCCACCAGGCGCGTGTTGCGACGCGACGCGTCCACGCGGCCCAGGGCGGTGGTCAGCGCGCCGCGCTCGGCGACCACGACGCAGACCGTCTGGGATCGCGTGACCGCCGTGTAGAGGAGGTTGCGCGTGAGCATCGGCGCGTGGCCGCGCGCCAGCGCGATGACGATCGCCGGCGCCTGGGAGCCCTGCATCTTGTGGACCGAGCACGCGTACGCGAGGCGCAGGGTGTTGGCCTCCTGGGTGTCGAGCGTCAGCCGGCGGCCGTCGTCGCCGACGATCGTGAACACCCCGCGCCCGGGATCGGCGGTCACGATCACGCCGATCTCGCCGTTGTAGAACGAGCGCTCGTGGTTGTTGCGCGTCTGCATGATCCGGTCGCCGATCCGGAACTCGGTGCCCTTGACCGCGCGGCCGCCCGGGTTGAGCTCCTGGCGCAACGTCTCGTTGAACGCGTCGATCCCGGCGGGGCCCTTGTGCATCGGGACGAGCACCTGCAGGTCGGCGACCGGGTCGAGGTCGTAGTGGGTGGGCAGCCGTCGCGTGGCGAGCGAGACGACCTCGGCGAACACGCGCTCGGGGCTGTCGCGCTCGATCAGGAAGAAGTCGCGGATGTCGTCGGGGCGGGCCGGGCCGACCGTCGTCGGTGGCGCCTCGCCGCGGTCGATCGCATGGGCGGCGCGCGCGGCGATCGCGAGCGGGTGCTCGCCGCTGTGGATCGCGTGCTCGGCGCGCGCGACGGGCGCCAGCGGGTGCTCGCCGTCGTGGATCGCGTGCGCGGCGCGGATGATCAGCGACCGCGCCGCCTGGCGGAAGACCTCGGTCAGCCGCGTCGCCGGACAGGCGCCGGAGGCGATCAGGTCCTCGAGGACGCGGCCGGGCCCGACCGGCGCGAGCTGGTCGACGTCGCCGACGAGCAGGACGTGCGTGCGCGGGCCCACGGCCTCCAGGAGCGCGGCGGCGAGGCGGACGTCGAGCATCGAGGCCTCGTCGACGACGAGCAGGTCGACACCGGTCAGCGGGTCGTCGGCGTCGCGGGCGAAGCCCTCGCCCGGCACCCACTCCAACAGCCGGTGGATCGTCGTCGCCTCCGCACCGCCGGTGGCCTCCGACAGCCGCCGCGCCGCCTTGCCCGTCGGCGCGCAGAGCCGGACCGTGCGCTTCTGCTCGCGCAGCAGGTCCACAAGCGCGCGCATCGTCGCCGTCTTGCCGGTGCCCGGCAGGCCGGTGAGGATCGACAGGCGGTGTCCGGCGGCCGCATGCACCGCCGCCCACTGCGTGACCGTCGGCGCGTGGTGGCCCGGCACCTCGGCGTCCGGCGGGCCGGCCGGGACGTCGATGTCCAGCGTGGGCGGAGAGGAGACCAGCTCGCGCACCCGCTCGGCCAGCTGCCGCTCGGTGCGGTCCATCCGCGGCTCGAGCACCCGCTCGGGGCCGTCGAGCACCAGCTCGGCGCCGGGCAGCGCCGCGACGATGAGCTCGACCGGCAGCTCGAGCAGCCGCGCGGCCCGCGTGGTGAGCTCCGCGCGCGCCAGGAAGCAGTGCCCGTCCTGCTCGGAGGCCCGCAGCGTGTGGTGCAGCGCCGCGTGGATGCGCTCGGGTGCGTCGTCGGCCATCCCCATCGCCCGCGCCACGGCATCGGCCGTCGCCCATCCGATCCCCTCGATCCGCGTCAGCGCGTACGGATCCTCCTGCAGCAGCGCCATCGCGCCGCCGCCCAGGGCCTTGAGCACGCGCGCGGCCGCGGCGGCGGGCACGCCGTGCTCGGCCAGCAGGAGCCGCAGCGCCCGGCCGCCGGCCTGCTGCTGCCAGGACGCCACCGCCGCCTTGAGCCGGCTGCGCCCGATCCCGGGCACCTCCCGCAGCCGGCCGCCCGGGTCGCGGTCGACGACCTCCAGCACCTCGAGCCCATGGCGCTCCAGCAGCCACTCGGCGCCGCGCGGGCCGACGTGCTTGACGGTTCCCAGCAGCGCGAGCACGGCGTCCTCGCTGGCCGGCGGACCGAGGTGCAGCTGCTCGACGTGCAGCTGGCGCCCGAACTTCGGATGCTCACGCCAGGCGCCTTGGACCTCGACCGTGTCGCCCTCGTTGAGGTGCGCGATCGGGCCGGTGAGGACGATCTCCCGGCCGTCGTCGCCGAGGGCCGCGAGCACGGCGAAGCCTCCGTCGTCGGCGCGCCAGCGCACCGCGACGATCTCGGCGGCGAGGGAGGCGGGATCCGGCACCCGACGAGGGTACGCTTCGAAGCCGACAAACCCGGAGAGGACACCGAGCACCGTGGGCTTCATGGACAAGGCGAAGAAGCTGGCCGAGCAGGCGCAGAAGGAGGCCAAGGACGGCACGCTGAAGGAGCGC
>JAWWOY010000895.1:0-4884 GCA_033851195.1 Kribbellaceae bacterium
GCTCGCGGTCGGCGCCGGCGGAGGCCCCTTCACGTCCGGCACCATGTCCCAGGTCACGTCGACGGATATCAGCGCGGTGTCCCTCGACGGCGTGGGCCACTACGCCGCGATGGAGGCCCCCGAAGAACTGGCGAAGACCATTCTCGGCTTCGCGGGCAGCGTCGACGACGCCTAACGGGAGCTTTCAACGTGTCGCCCGGACGAGCTGAACAGCCTCCTCCCGGCCTGGTAGGCGCCAGCCGTCGCGGGCAGCACGGGCCACCATCTGCGGCAAGGACAACTACAGAGCGTCGATACTCTCAGCCGTGGAGCCAGCGGTGCCAAATCAAGCCGTCACAAAACCCGATTCACCCGACCGGTGGGTCCGGATCAAGCCGACCGAGCGGGGCTCCTGAAGACCGTCAGAATCACGCTCTCGTCAACGTCGGTCGGTGGGCTCAGTTCGTTGTGGGCGTGGTCGGCTGCTGACGTCGGCGGCGTAGCCGGCCCAGTCGCCGGCGACGGCCGAGTCGACATCGGCACCTTCCAGAGCGGGTCCAACGTGATCCTGCCGCTGGTCGTACGCAGGCTTCGGGACGAGCACCCCGGCTGCGACATCAGGCTGTTCGAGGAGGAGACCGACCAGCCACAAGTCCATGAGCTCGACCTGACGTTCTTCGACGGCCGCATCGACGGCGACGTCGAACACCTCAAACTGCTCGACGATCCCTACCTGCTGGTGGCCCGCCGCGACACCTTCCCCGACGGTCCGGTGCGCCCGGCCCAACTCGACGGCGCACCGATGGTGGCGCACCCGCCGATCTGCGGCCAGGCCCGGATGGAGCAGGCGCTCGCACGCCGCGGCGTTCGGCCGCAAATCGTGTGCCGCACCGCGGGCAACGAAACCGTGCTGTCGATGGTGCGCGCCGGCATGGGTTCGGCGGTCCTGCCGCAACTCGCCGTCCACATTGCCGACGTCGGTTCCGATGCGTCACTGTGCGTCCACGAGCTCAAGCCAGGACTCCCGCCACGCGAGATCTTCCTGCTGTGGCAGGCAAAACGCACTCACTCCCCACTCGCGGCACGGGCGATCGAGATCGCCGTGGAAGTCGCAGGCAAGATCGCCAAGCGCACTTGATCCGATCAAGTGCGCTCGTGCTCCTCGTTCGGCGCAGAACTGGAGCCAACTCTCACCGATCACCGACGAGACATGGCGCAGCAGAAACGAACGGTACAGCGCCGACGTTCATCACGTGACCTGGCTCTACGGCGACAATGCTGAGGCACTGGCAGCGTCCGCGATCGCCCGGGACGGCGTGGCCCTGCTCATCCAACGTGACGCCCGGCGCCCGGGCCAGCTCCGCATCGGAACCCGCGACCATACGGGAACGAGTGGTGTCGCCTCGACGAGTGCCGCTTTCGCCACGATGGCCTGTGGACACCACACCTGGATCGGGCCGCCGAGGTGCACCAGGAGTGGCTGGACGATCATAGGAAGACGCAGAAACGCCTCAATCGCCCCCATCGCGCTGCCGCGGCAGGCCGCGAAGCGCGCGCCGCCACGGCGAGAGACGCCGTCGCCGCACGAGACGCAGCCGAACCGCCAAAGCGCCCCCCAGCCAGACCAGGACAAACCTCCAGAGCACCGAATCATCTCGCTCGTTCGCGTTCCTATCGGCGCTGCTCCCGGAAGGACAAGCCTGGATGCCCTCGATCGGCTGGGACTGGCTCGAGACGTTGCCAGCTGGGCGTCTGCGCTATGCGGCCCGTCTGAGGGCTTACGTGGTCCAGCGCATCTATCTCAACGGGCCAGCGGCAAATCTGGAGTTCCCAGACGTCGACGACTTCGAGCATCACATCGAGAGTACGTTACTTGCGGCCGGCCTCATCGACATCAGCGAGATCGGTGGAGTCCGCCGCTGGAGCCGCCGCGACTGACACGACACCGCGTCTTGGTGTGGCGGTTCCCGGCCGTGCACGCAGCCGGCTTCATATTGAGAATCTTGGGCTTGCCCGAGTTGTTCTCTGCCGCGCGGTTACGCCGCCTGCCGCCGCCGCGCCTTCAGACCGCGGCGATCAATACACAGAGGCGTTCCGGCCAGCCCGACAGGAGAGCCAGAACCGCTGACCACCGCTTTACAAGTTCGATGCGCCACCCAGACTGAGCTGTCTCCAGCGTGACAGGCTGACCGAACAGGTGTCATGACTGTCACTTATGGCATGTTCCGACTCGCCTTCATTGTCAGAGCCATTGACAGAATCCGCCGATCGGCGCTCGTAAGCACACCTGACCGGTCCGCGGGTGATCTGTCTCGAACGTCCTGGCTGCCACATGTACCGCCTGTCCGTGGCGATCTGGTACACCGTTGGCCCGAACAACCGGTGGTGCACGAACGTCCTGTCATGCCGAGTTGATGCGTTCCGGGCGCCCGCGCCGTCTCTTTCGCCAACTCCAACGCAAGCCCCTAGACGACCGGAGTCGTGGACGCATTTGGGATGATTCGCCCGCCCGGTGACCGGGCCCAAGAGGTCGGGCACCCACCGGTCTTCATGGTCGTGCGTCGAACTGGGCGCGGGCCTCAAAGACGCGATCCATGTGCGCCTCTGCCCAGGTCTTGATCGCGACCATCACTGGGAACAGATCGTGGCCGAGCGGGGTGAGCGCGTAGTCGACGCGGGCCGGTACCGACGCGGTCACGGTGCGGGTGAGCAGACCATCGCGTTCCAGTGTGCGCAGGGTCTGGGTGAGCATCTTCTGGCTGATGCCGGCGATGCGGCGGGCGAGCTCGCTGTGGCGCTGCGGGCCGTCGGCGAGCGCCGCGATCACTAGTGCCGCCCATTTGTCGGTGAGCGTGCTCAGCAACTCCCGAGTCGGGCAGGCCGCCAGGAACGCGTCATAGTCGCGTTTCGCCTGCTCACGTCGTTGCCCAGCCGTCGTCGTCGCCACGTTTCACCACCTTTGCCGGTGCCCTAGGCACTTCAAGGTACCTACTTTCTCACAGTGCCCACAGGTACTTACCGTAATGACAGACCACGACATTCAGCGGAGGGCACGGCGATGCGCGCAGTCAGCTATGCAGAGTTCGGAGGGCCGGAGGTTTTGCACGTGGCGGCGGACTTGCCGGTGCCCGAGCCGGGGCCGGGGCAGGTGCGGGTGCGGGTCACCGCGTCCGTCGTGCACCCGGTTGACCTCATGGTTCGTGCCGGTCGATTCCCGGCACCGCTGCCGGCCGGGCTGCCGTACGTACCCGGCTGGGACGTGGCAGGCAGGGTCGATGCGGTGGGTCCGTCCGTCGCAGGTCTCACTGTGGATGACGATGTCATCGGCTTGTCGCCCTGGCTGCGTACCACGGTCGGTGCCCACGCGGAGTATGTGGTCCTAGAGGCCGCGTGGCTGACCGCCGCGCCCACCGGGATTCCCGCCACCGAGGCCGCGACCCTGCCGACCAACGGCCTCGCCGCCGCCCAAGCCCTTGACCTGCTCGCGCTCCCGGCTGGCTCATCCGTGCTTGTCACCGGCGCCGCAGGGCAGGTCGGCGGGTTCACCCTTGCACTGGCCCGGGTCGCCGGCCTGCACGCCACGGGAGTCGCGGGGGCCGACGACCGCGAGTTCGTCGAGTCGCAGGGCGCGGCGTTCGTGCCGCGCTCGGACGTTCCGCTCGCGGTAGTGCCGGGCAGCTTCGACGCGGTTGTCGACCTGGCACTGATCGGCTCGTCACTGATGGAACTGGTCAGGGACGGCGGCGGTTACGTGGCCGCCTCACCCCCGCTGCGCCCTGAGCCGGTGAGGGGGATCCGGACTTTTGCGGTGGAAGTGCTGCCGGACGGCTCCCGGCTGGGCGACCTGGTCAAATTGGTGGAAAGCGGTGACATCCCGCTGCGGATCGCCGGGGTGTACTCCTTCGCCGACGCGGCGGCGGCCCACGACCGGCTGGCCCAAGGCGGCGTGCGAGGCGGCGTAGTGATCGTTCCCTAATGTGCCCGCACTGGGTCACAGCCCCACAACGCACTCTTCTGCCGCGGATAGGTAAGCGCGAATGTGCCGATGACAGGACGGCGCGCACGTGATCAGGCAGGATCGCTCTCATGGGCTCCCGCTGGTTCCAGCTCGCGAGCAGGGAAAAGACCGCGGCAAAGTGGCGCACGCAGGTGGAGCCCCACTTCGGGTACCTCACGGACTTCGGCTTCACGACCATTGAGGACGATGACAGTTCGTTCTGGTCGCTCTGGGTTCAGTACCGCTCGGAGACCGCTGCCGTTCGGATCAACAAGAGCAACGAGTTCCGCCGGGCCGAGGTCCATCTGATCCGGCTCGTTGATGGCGAGCTGCCTGCCTATCCGATCTGGATCACCGACGACCGGATCGACTGGACCCTCCTCGACAACGTTGTTGAGGTTCGCCAGCCCAGTCTCGTGGAGCATGCAGGGAAACTGAGCGGCCTCACGGCTTCCCGGTTGGACGAGCAGCTGGGCTTCTGGGCGCGCGTGCTCCGAGACGTAGCGTCGGACTTCCTTGAGGGGGACTTTGCCTCGATCGACGAAGCTGGCGAGCTGATCCGACGCCGTGTGGCTGAGCATCCCCAGCAGGTCCAGGTCTGGATCCCCAACGATGCACCACTTGGTTCAGAGGCCGAGCAAGTCACCGAGGTCCAAGCGATCGTTCCACCCAACGTAGGCGTATCAGTGCGGCGCTATTGGCGCGGCCGCGGGCCGAAGTCGAAGCGAGGCTGAACGTCCGGAACTGCCGCAATCCGGGCGCTGATCCCAAGCGGAACCTAATGTCAAGCATCAGCCAAGGGCACGGTCGTCGAGCGTCAGCCGAGACCCCGTCTGTCAAGCACCACCCGAGACAAACAACCAGTCGCTCGCGCGGAGTCTGACAATTTCTCTACATCTTCAAGCCGG
>JAWWOY010000668.1:0-4690 GCA_033851195.1 Kribbellaceae bacterium
AGGTCCGCCTTGGTGACCACGTCGTACTGGCACTCCGGGTGGACCAGCACGTTGACACCGGGGACCCGGGAGCGGACGTCGTCCACCGAAGCCGCCGTGAACCGACCGTGCACGGAGCAGTGCCCGCGCCAGAGGATCATCTTCGCCTTGGCCAACTGGTCCTTCGTCAGGCCGCCGCCCGGCTTGTGCGGGTCGTACACCACGCAGTCGTCCAGGCTCAGCCCCATCTTCAGCACCGCCGTGTTACGGCCGAGGTGCTGGTCGGGCAGGAACAGCACCTTCTCGCCTTGCGCGAAGGCCCACTCCAGCGCGGCGTCGGCGTTGCTCGACGTACAGACCGCACCGCCGGTGCGGCCGCAGAAGGCCTTGATGTCGGCGCTCGAGTTCATATAGGTGACCGGCACGGTGACATCGGCGACGCCAGCGTCGGCCAGCGCGTCCCAGGCCGCCTCGACCTGCTGGATCCGGGCCATGTCGGCCATCGAGCAACCGGCGGCCAGGTCGGGCAGGATCACCTGCTGGGTGTTGCTGGTGAGGATGTCGGCGGACTCGGCCATGAAGTGCACCCCGCAGAACACGATGTACGGCGCCTCCGGCCGGGCGGCGGCATCCCGCGCCAGCTTGAACGAGTCACCGGTGACATCGGCGAACTGGATCACCTCGTCGCGCTGGTAGTGGTGCCCCAGCACGAACACCTGGTCCCCGAGCGCGGCCTTCGCCGTCAGCGCACGCTCGATCAGGTTCGGATCGGACGCCGGCGGTAACGAGCCGGGGCACTCCACCCCTCGTTCGGAGTGCGGATCGGTGTCACGGCCCAGGAACAACAACGGCAAGGACTTCGGAGCGGACGGATCCGCGATTGTCGTCACGCTAACCATCGTGCCACGGCGGACCTGCCAACTCGCGTGGTGGATGTCACTGCCCAGGATGCGAAATCAACGCGAGTTCTCGCAGTCGCAACGTGGCCTCGGTCAGGACCGGTTCGCCATGACCGAAGCAGAGGATCTCCGTGTCGTAGCCGGCCAGCCGGCTGACCGAGTGCGCTGCGGCGGTGCCGTCCTGGTTGAACACCCCGAGGATCACCTTGCCTTCGTATTCCGCCACCGCGTCGCCGGTGAACAGCGTGCCGTACTGCGGGAGGTGGATCGCGATGCTGCCGGCGGTGTGCCCCGGGATCGAGATCACCTGGGCGCCACCACCGAAGTCGAGGGTGTCCCCGTCGTTGAGCTCGCGATCCACCTGCACGGGAGGCGCCGAGAAATGCACGTCGGCCTTCGCGAACAACGGCCGCTCCCAGTCCAGCAGGACCGGCGGTGGTATCACCTGGACCCCCTCGACCAGTGGAGCGTCGTACTTGTGCACCAGCAACGGCGCGTCGCTCCACTGCTTGATCTCCGCCGCGGATCCGGCATGGTCGCCGTGGGCGTGGGTGAGAACGATCCGGCGGAGTTCCCCGGGGCGGCGGCCGAGGTCCCGGATCGCGAGCGCGATCGCGTCGCCCGAGCCGACCGGGCCGGTGTCGATCAGGCTCAGGCCGTCCGCGTCCTGCCAGAGATAGGCCTGTCCGACCTCAAAACGCAGCAGGTGCAGGTTCGGCGTGAGTTCGAGAAGCTCCATGATGTCGACACTAAGCAGCTTCTCCGCACTTCGGCTGGTGGATCTTCTACCGGCAGAACCGTCAGGCCGCCCGCTACCCTCGCAGGTGTGGAGATAGCCGGGCTGGTGCTGGCGGCAGGAGCCGGTCACCGGATGGGTGGGCCGAAGGCGCTGGCACGGGATCCGGAAGGTACAGCCTGGGTCGTCGGAACCGCTCGCGTGCTCGCCGCTGGTGGCTGCGCCCCGGTGCTGGTGGTGGTGGGAGCTGCTGCGGCTCAAGTGATGGCTGAGCTGGCCGGTGAGCCGTTCGAACTGGTCGAGGCGACCGACTGGCAGGAGGGCATGGGCGCTTCGCTCCGCGCGGGGCTGACCGCACTCGAGCAACATCATGAGCCGGCCGCCACCCTCGTCGTGCCCGTCGACGTACCCGGGCTCACCCAAGACGTCGTACGCCGCATCGCGGCCGGGGCGGACCGGGGAGCTTTGGCCCGGGCGGTCTACGGCGGAAGCCCTGGGCACCCGGTATTGCTTGGCCGCGACCACTGGTCCGGCGTAGTCGAGACGGCCGTCGGGGACCAGGGCGCCCGGGACTACCTGATCAAGCACCCGCCGCGTGAGGTCGAGTGCTCGGATCTCGCCGGCGGTGCGGATGTGGACACGGTCGAGCAGTTGCCGGCGGGGCATCGGCCGAGCTGATCCTTGGAATCCCGGTCCGGTGGGGCGATGCTGATCAGATGAATATCGTCGGTTCCTCCGCAGAACTCGCCGAGCGTCTGCGCGGGACCGGGTATCTCGCCGACGACGGCCTGGCCACGGTCGGCTATCTTGCCCTCGCCCTGGACCGCCCGCTGTTGCTGGAGGGGGAGCCGGGCACCGGCAAGACCGCGCTCGCCGAGGCCATCGCCGAAGCGCTCGGCCTGCCGCTGATCCGGCTGCAGTGCTACGAGGGCATCGACTCGACGCAGGCCCTCTACGACTGGGATTTCCCGCGCCAGATCCTGCACCTGCGCACGGTCGAGGCGACCAGCAGCGGAGCGGCTGTCGAGGAGGTCGAGAAGTCGTTGTTCGACGAACGCTTCCTGCTCGCCCGACCGGTGCTGCGGGCGCTGCGCGAGAGCCCGGCGGTGCTGCTGGTGGACGAGATCGACCGGGCCGACGACGAGTTCGAGGCGTTCCTGCTCGAGGTGCTGTCGACCCACGAGGTGACGATCCCGGAGCTGGGCACGATCACCGCCACGGTGCCCCCGATCGTCGTTCTCACCTCCAACCGGACCCGGGAGGTGCACGACGCACTGAAGCGCCGATGCCTCTACCACTGGATCGACCACCCCGGCCTGGAGCGCGAGGTCGAGATCGTCCGGACCCGGCTACCGGAGGTGTCCCGCCGGCTGGCCGAGCAGGTGGCGCGGTCGGTGCAGAGGATGCGCGAGCTGGATCTGCTGAAGCCGCCAGGGGTGGCGGAGACCCTCGACTGGGCCCGGGCGATCGGCGCGCTCGGCACGGACAGTCTCGACGTACAGACGGCGGCCGCGACGCTGGGAGCGGTGCTCAAGTACCGCGAGGACACCGACCGGGTGCGCGACTCCCTGGACCGTCTACTGGCGAGCTGAGACCACCATGCCCGACACCATGCCTGACACCATGACTAGCACCATGACCAGCAGCCTGGACCAGTCGCCGGACCTCGTCCTAGTCGGCTTCGCTTCCGCGCTGCGGCACGCCGGCCTGGCTGTGACCGCGGACCGGGTGCAGATGTTCCTGCGCGCGGTCGCCGCGCTCGATGTAACCGCGGCTGCCGACGTCTACTGGGCCGGCCGGGCGGCCTTGTGTACCGGACCCGACGACACCGCCCGGTACGACGAGGTGTTCGGCGCCTGGTTCTCCGGCGACCTGCCGAGGGGGTCACTGCGGCGTACCCAGGTTCCGACCGCCGTACAAGCCGGGCTCGATCCCGAGACCGCCGGCGCGGACGGGGATCGCAGCGACGACACCCTGAGCGTGTCCGCCAGCGAGACCGAGGTGCTCCGGCACCGCGACGTCGCCGAGTTGTCCGCTACCGATCGCGCCGAGCTGGTCCGGCTGTTCACGAGACTGAAACCGCGGCCGCCTGTCCGGCGTGGGGCCCGGCGACGTCCCTCGCATTCGGGTGAGATCGACCCGCGGCGGACTTTGCGAGCCCAGTTGCGTCAGGTCGGCGAACCGGCCCGGGTGCGGTACCGCCGGCGTGGCACCAGACCTCGCCGGGTGGTGATGCTCGTCGACGTGTCCGGCTCGATGCGGCCGTACGCCGACAGCCTGCTGCGGCTGGCCCATACGTTGGTCCAGGCGGCGCCGCGTCAGGTAGAGGTGTTCACCATCGGCACCCGGCTCACCCGGGTGACACTGGCGATGCGCCACCGCGACCCGGAGCGAGCCCTGCGACTGGCCGGGGACGTCGTACCTGACTGGTCGGGTGGCACCCGGCTCGGCGAAGTACTGAAAGTGTTTCTTGACCGCTGGGGCCAACGCGGAACAGCCCGGCGGGCAGTTGTGGTGGTGTGCAGTGACGGCTGGGAGCGCGGGGATGCCTCGTTGCTCGGTGTGCAGGTGCAGCGGCTGGCCGGACTGGCGCACCGGGTCGTCTGGCTCAATCCGCATCGCGGCAAGCCCGGCTACCAACCCGTCCAGGCCGGGATCGTGGCGGTGTTGCCCTACCTGGGCGACCTGATCGCTGGGCACAGCATGGCAAGCTTCGCCGATCTACTGGAGGTGGTGGCCGATGCGTGACGTGTTCGAGCAATTGGTGGACTGGTGGCGCGCCGGCCACCCGGTGGCCGTCGGCACCGTTGTCGCGACGTTCGAGTCGGCACCGCGGCCGCCGGGTGCCGTCATGCTGGTCGGGCCGGGTGGCGAGGCCGTCGGCAGTGTGTCGGGCGGCTGCGTCGAGGGTGCGGTCTACCAGTTGGGCGAGGAGGTCCTGGAGACCCGCGTCCCGGTGCTCCAGCGGTACGGCGTGAGCGACGAGTCCGCGTTCGCTGCTGGTCTGACCTGCGGCGGCATCCTCGACATCTTCGTCGAGCGCATCGACCAGGCGTCGTACCCGGAGCTGGGTGAG